>JARFRI010000183.1 GCA_029287335.1 Phycisphaera sp.
CCCCAGCGAGGGCTGCGATCTGGACTACATCCCGCACACCGCGCGTGATGCGGATGTCAAGATCGCTATGAGCAACAGCTTCGGCTTCGGCGGCCATAACGTCTGCATCGTCGCCGGCAAGATCTAAAGCCGCTTGCGGCTTAGCACGACAACTGTCATAGCACCGAGAAGTCCGCAAAAACCGCGTAGATGGTTACCACCGCGACCAGCAACGCGATCCCCACAGGCATCGCGTACTTCCACGGCTTAATGTCGACATCGCCCGAGTGGACATGCACCCAAGGCTCAGGCCGAGGTTTAATCAACCCGATCACCAACATCAGTGCCACGATGATCGCGAATACCGTGCCGACGTAATGAAAGTCGTGCATCAGCCCACCCGATAGGTAATACGGTTTGTCTTCGGCGTTTGTGCCAAAGGGAATAAAGTAGCCAACGATCAGCAGCACCAGTCCGGCAATGAGTGCGGTGTTGGCCGCGATCCCTGGGATGCGCTTGCTCAGCATCCCGACCACAACAATCGCCAAGATCGGGATGAAGTAGATCGCGTTCATCTTCTGCATGTAGTTGAAGATGCTGTCCTGGCCGGCAAGCAGTGGCGCGAGCGTCATGGCTGTGATCGCGATGATCCAGCCGAAAAATTTGCTTGAACGGACGACTTGGGCTTCGCTCGCGTCGGGCTTGATCATCGCCTTGTAGATACCCAGGCTAAACAAGGTCGTCGTGGAGTTGAGTGCGGAGTTGAAGGATGAGAGGATTGCGCCAACCACAACTGCTGCGAAGAAGCCGACAAGCCCGACGGGCAGCACGTCGTTGACCAGTTGGCCATAACTCTTGTCGTTGGGAATTTCGGGGCTGCCGCCTTGGACGACGTAGAGTTGGTATGCGATCAGCCCGGGCAGAACCAGGTAGATCGGCCCCAGAAGCTTCAACGCCCCGCAGAGCAGGACGCCCTTCTGCCCCGCCGCCAGGTCCTTCGCGCCAAGGGACCGCTGGATGATCTGCTGGTTGGTACACCAGTAGAAAGCCATGATCATGAATGCGCCGGTGAAGATGGTGGTAAAGGGCACGGTCTGCTTGGGCCCACCGATGGAGTTGAGCCGTTCGGGCTGGCCTTCTCGAATCGCATCAAGCCCGGCCAGTACCCCGCCGTCACCGCCCACAGCCTTGAGCCCGAAGTAAGTGATCAGCATCCCGCCGATGAGCAGGCCGATGCCGTTGAGCGTGTCCGAGACCGCGACCGATCGGAGCCCGCCGAACAGCGCATAGACCGAGCCCAGCAGCCCGATGAGCCAGACGGTCAGCCAGAGCAATATGGTTTTATCTTCAATTCCCGTCAGCCCGGCGAGATCAATGATTGCCATCAGGCCCTGTGCCCCAGCGTAGAGGATGATCGGCAGGAGAATCGCAGCGTAGGCGACCAGAAAGATGATCGTCGTCAGTGCCCGGCAGGTGTGCCCAAAGCGCTCCTCAAGGAACTGAGGCACTGTCGTCACGCCACTACGGAGGAATCGGGGCAAGAAGAACAGCGCCAAGAGTACGATCGTGACGACCGTGACGACCTCCCAGACCATCAGGTGCAGGCCGTCTTTAAACACGGCACCATTGAGCCCGACGAGTTGCTCGGCAGACAGGTTGGTCAAGAGCAGCGAGCCCGCGATGACCACCGGGCCCAGGCGTCTACCAGCGAGGAAGAAGCCATCGCTTGTGCCGTGATCGTCTTTGTGGGTGAGGTACCAAGTTAGGCCGGCGACGAGGCCGGTAAACGCGAGAAACGAGAGCAGGATTGTCACAGGCGTAGCTCCAGATAATGAGGCTTGGTGAGATGTGTTGCGGTCACGATGAGGATACCAGTCTGGACCAACTGGGAGTAGGTGCGGATGGATACCGCCTGTGCTTAATTGCATATGGGGTGAGATTCACTTAACTTATTGGGCTCGATAGGCAACCCACCCCTTTAGGAATATGACCCGATGACGACCGACTACGCGACGGATGTCCGTGATACCGAGACCGCCCAGAAGTACCGTGACATCGGCATGGAGCACGAGCTCGCCGGTGATCGCATCGAAGCGATCAAGGCTTACGAGGTCGCTTACACGGCCGACCCCGATGACGCGAACACGAGCTTCCGCTTGGCGTACAACCTCGACCTGCTAGGCGAGGAAGACGAGGCGCTGCACCTTTACGAAGAGTGCTGCCGTGCCGAGCGTCCCCCGCTCAATGCGCTGGTGAACCTCGCAGTGATGTACGAGGACCAGGGTAAGTACGCTCATGCGGAGCGTTGCATCCGCCAGGTTCTCGCGACCGATCCGAACCACGCAAGGGCCCGGCTGTACATCCAAGATATCCTCGCCAGCAAGGCCATGGTTTTCGACGACGAGTCCGAGGCCAAGTCCGTCAAGCAGGACGCGCTGTACAACACACCGATCACCGACTTCGAACTCACCGTGCGGACCCGCAACGCGTTGCGCAAGATGAGCATCCGCACCCTCGGCGACCTGTTGCGTGTCACCGAAGCTGAACTGCGAAGCTTCAAAAACTTCGGGGATGCGTCGCTGGACGAGATCAAGGCCATGCTCGCACAGAAGGGACTGCGTCTTGGCCAGACCGTCGAGCAGCACCAGGAAGAAGTCAAGCAGCAGGTCTACGACCAACTCGCCAGCGAGACCGGCGACAGCTCGATCCTCACCCGCAGTGTTAATGAGCTTGACCTCTCCGTGCGTGCACGCAAGGCACTGGCCCTGCTCAACGTTGCTTCGCTAGGCGACCTGTGCATGAAGACCGAGGCCGAGTTGATGGGCGTCAAGAACTTCGGCATGACGTCGCTGGTCGAGATCAAGGCCAAACTCGTCGAGATTGGCCTGGGCCTTCGTACGCTTGATTCATAAATCGCTCTCCAATCGACTTTAGAAAGCCCCGCTTAGCAGCGGGGTTTTTTATGGCGCCTACAATCTCCTCGATGCAAGAATCAACACAACAGGTCATCGATCGACACGCGGCGCGGGTGGTACTGCTGGATCGGCATGACCGGATCTTGCTATTCCTGTGTCAAGAGCCGGGTTCGGATGTCGCGTTTTGGATCACGCCCGGCGGCGGTCTCGAAGGCGATGAAACACACGAGCAGGCCGCAGCACGCGAACTCTTTGAAGAGACCGGGTTAAACGATGTGGCGATCGGGCCGTGCGTCTGGACGCGATCGCACACGTTCCCTTGGCTGGGCAAGCTGTATCGCCAGCACGAGCGGTTTTTCCTCGTTCGCGTCGATGGCCACGAGGTCGATAACGCCTCACACACCGAAGGCGAAAAGCTCGCATTGATCGATCACCGATGGTGGTCGGCTCAAGCGATTCGGCAAGCGACCGATCGATCGTTTGCGCCAAGTCGGCTGGGTGATTGTTTGGAGCAAATACTGTCTCGAATACCAGCTAAGCCGATCGATGTCGGTTCTTAACGCAGGGGTAGGGCAAGCACTCTTGATCTTGTCTGCTAAGCCGCAACCGGCTGAGTGTGACTACCGGCTGTACGCCACGGCACCCGGGCCCGCGTGCTTGCTCAGACAGTTGTGGACGTAGAGCGCCTCGAGCAACATTTCGCCGGCACTGGCGAGCATGCCAATATCGTCGGGATTGATCTTCAAAGACTTGGCCAGACTCTTGGCGGCGGGTGTGAGGCCTTCGACGTGTTGCATGCTGTCGACGAGTTCCTGGGCCGGTGCGGTGTCGCCGACGGTTAGGCGCAGGCCCTGATCAAACTCGGTGGCGAGGTCTTCATATTGGTCGATATCGGCGATTTGATCAAAGATTTTCTTGACCGCTTCACCGAGCAGTGCGGCAACGAGTTGGTCCTCGGCCTGCTCAGAGTCATCGGCCATCATCAATTCGATCTTGCCACGTGTCGAGGTGAAGATGTGTTGCAGGTCACAGACGCGTGCGACGACTTCTTTTTCGCCGGTGAGGATGCCGCGTCGTTCGGCACTTGAGACGACGGTTTCAAGGCAGGCGACGGAAGTGCGAACGCTGACACCGGAGGACTGATTGATGTGCGAACTGGTACGCGCGGCGACGATGGCTTCTTCCAGGACACGGTGGATGAACTCGGGCAGGATGACACGCGGCGAGTCGTCTTGCTCAGCTGGGCTCTGACCGCTGGCGTCGGAGCGATCCAGCCATGCGTTTTCGGAGGTGATGCGCATGCCCTCTGCGATCGTAAGCGGGTAGTGCGTGCGGATTACCGAGCCGATGCGATCTTTTAGCGGCGTGACAATCCGACCGCGGTTGGTGTAGTCCTCGGGGTTCGCGCTGAAGACCAGCGAAAGGTCCAGGTTCAACCTGATGGGATAGCCACGGATCTGTACATCGCGCTCTTCGAGCACGTTGAACAGGCCTACCTGGATGCGCGGGGCGAGGTCGGGTAGTTCGTTGATCGCGAAGATGCCGCGGTTACTACGCGGGATCAGGCCAAAGTGCATCGTTGCTTCGTCGGAAAGGTGTCGTCCCTCGGCGTGCTTGACGATGTCGATCTCGCCAAGCAGGTCTGCGATCGTGACGTCCGGGGTCGCGAGCTTTTCGTGATAGCGTACTTCACGATGGAGCCAGCGAATGGGCGTGTCCTCGCCGTGCTCGTGGACGATGCGCTGAGCCATCTGGGTAGCGGGCTGCAACGGGTCGTCGGGTACTTCGAGGTCCGCGACGATTGGGATCCACTCGTCGAGCAGGCCGGGCAGCATACGCAGCATCTTGGTCTTGGCTTGGCCTCGCAGCCCGAGGAAGAGCATGTCGTGACGGGCAAGTAGTGCGTGGGTGATCTGCGGGACGACGGTATCGTCGTAGCCTCGGATGCCGGGGAAGAGCGTTTGGCCGGACTTAAGCCGGGCGATCAGGTTTTCGCGGAGTTCCTGCTTGACCGGACGGTAGCGATAGCCCGATTCGCGGAGTTGTCCAAGGGTCGCGGGGCTGGGGTGTGTTTGGGTCAAGCGGGTGTCTCGGCTGATGTTTAATGTATTGGGTGATTCGGGGTAACGCTAGACCTGGTTGATGCGTAAGTCAATGCTCTTTTGTGGTTTGGGACAGATTCACCGGTGCGGGTTATAATAAACTTTGATCTTATGGCCGGTGTCGGCCTGTGAATGGACGAGTTGCATTGATGAGTCAGTTGTTGGTAGCCGTATCTTCGCCGTGGGCCAGTGACAAACTGGCTCAGCCTATCGCTGATCTAGCCCGCCGTCTTGATGCGTCGGTGTTTGTGGCTCACGTGGCGACCCTGCAGGAGACTGATGAGCACGAGTCCGACGCGACCCAGCGTGGCGAGCAGACGCTGCAGCTCTTTACCGATCGGCTCAAGCAGGCCGGCGTCGAGGCGGAGGGCATCATGCTTTTCTCCGATGACACCGCCAAGGCCATTCTCAATACTGCCAGGGCCCGTAACTGCTCGCTGATCGTGCTGGGCCTGACAGGCAAGGGCGTGCTCAAGCGACTGATCGCGGGGGATGTGCCGACCAATATCATCCGCTCGTCCGAGATCCCCGTGCTGCTGTGCCCGGCGAACTGGGATGGGTCGATCTGATCCCTCTGGCTTGTCTCGCGCCTGATCGGTGCCATAATCAATTGGGAGCGATTGGCGCGATGACCCCGAAACAGATAATCCCGTTGTTGTGTTTGTTGGTCTTGCAGAGTGCTGCGGCGTGCGCGCAGGCGACCACCCAGACAGACCATTCCATCGGCGATGTGGGGCAGGCCCAGTTTGATTTCGCTTCCGAGGATATCCACGAGCTCTCAGGCATCACCTACCTCGGAGAGGACCGATTCGCTGTCGTCTCAGACAAAGGCGGCAAGTTCGGCATCGCCACCATCGATATTGACCGCAAGACCGGCAAGATCATCGGTGCAAAGCTGAGCGAGACGCGTGTGCTTCAAGGCGGCAGAGATATCGAAGACCTGGCCTTTGACCCTAGCACCCGTCGTCTCATTACGGTTGACGAGGCGGATCAATCCTTTGCGCATCACGACCTAAATAGCGGCGAACGGATCGAGGCGATCCCTGGCCCCATCGTCTTCAAACAGGCTCGGCCGAACCTCGGCTTCGAGTCGCTATCGGCTTCCCCTCACGCCGGTAGCATTTGGGCGGCGAACGAAGAACCGCTCAAGTGCGACGGCCCACGCGCGACCCAAGAAGAAGGCGCACTGATCCGCTTGCAACGATTCAACCACGACCTAAAGCCCGATGGACAGTTTGCCTACCGCGTCGATCCGCACCGCGGCAGCGACAACCTCCTCGGCCGAGCGCAAAGCGGCGTCAGCGGGTTGGTTGCGCTGCCCAACGGCCAACTCATCGTGATGGAGCGCGAGCTTGGCGGCGCGCTGCTGCCTACGCTCCGAATCGGCCTTTACCTGATCGACACGATGGAGGCGACCGACACGAGCAAGCTCGATTCGCTGGTCGATATAGACGTTAAGCCTGTCGCTAAGACGCTGCTGTATACGTTCAATGCTGGACCAGCCAACTTCGAGGGCATCACGCTCGGCCCGAAGCTCGACAGCGGTGACTACACACTGATCCTCGTCTCCGATGACGGCGGGGGAAAGCGAAACCCGCAGAACCTGTTGTCGCTGCGCATCGCGGGCAGCTTGGTCGAGTCCATGAAGAAAGATATCAATCGATCAATCAAGGATTAAGCCCAACGCCAGCTGGATGTCGCTGGTAACCTAATCCATCATTGAATCATATATCGCCACGACGGAGTCACGATTTTGAACGTCAGTACGACCGATGAAAACCCGGATGTTCTGCTCATTGGCAGCGGCATCATGTCCGCGACGCTCGGCGCAATGCTGAAGAACCTCAAGCCCGACCTGAAGATTCAGCTTTTTGAAGCGGCCGAGACGTTCTCACCCGAAGCGTCCAACGGCTGGCACAACGCGGGAACGGGCCACGCGGGCATCTGCGAGTTGAGTTACACGCCCGACCGCGGCGCCGATGGCGAGGTTGATGTCAACAAGGCCATCGAGATCTTCCACCAGTTCGAGCACTCCAAACAGTTCTGGGGCTACGCAGTGCGCGAGGGCATCGTCGAAGACGCCACGACATTCATCAACCCCGTCCCGCACATCGCCTTCGTCTACGGTCAGCCCCAAGTCGATTTCCTAAAGTCGCGCTTCAAAGGCATGCAGGCTCACCACTTCTTCGAGGCGATGACCTACACCTGTCTCTTATACACATCTCCG
>JARFRI010000288.1 GCA_029287335.1 Phycisphaera sp.
CCTGCGCCCCTTGGAACCGCCAACCCTCTAGCGGGCCTTCGATCTCGGATAACTTTTTCAGCGCCGCCTCGAACGCGTCTTGATCGAGGATGCAGCCCACGGTCGCTGCGGCGTCGGTCGCAAAGGCGCTGGGGCCTTTGACGCAGCAGTATCGGCTGCCGGTGACGCCTAGGCCGGTGCGCGGGTCGATGACGTGTGAGTAGCGTGTGCCATCGATTTCAACGAAGCGGAACGCGTCGCCGGAGACAGAGACCCCGCCGTTGGCGTGCCAGAACGACAAGCCCTGCTCGCCATCCTTGCGCGGAAAGTCCGCGACGTTGATAGGCCACCCCTTCAGCCCCGGCGGCGCATCGCCCAGTGCCATGTCCCCCCCGGCCTGCAGCTGCGCGATCGTCAGGCCGCGCCCTTTCAAAATATCCAACCCACGGTCCGCGATGTACCCCTTGGCGATCCCGCCCAGGTCCAGCCAGGCACCTTGCTTGGCAAGGCGTGCCGTCTGCTTGTCGTGATCCAGCACGAGGTAGTCCATGCCCACGAACGGCCGCATCCGATCGATCGCTTCCTTGGGTGGCAGCTCGCGCCGCTCACGACTGGTCCGCCACATGTTGGTGAACGGCTTGGCCGTGATATCAAACGCACCGTCCGTTACCGTGTGGACGTTGACCGATCGCACCAGCACCGGCCAAAGATCGTCCGACACCGCGTGGGCCTTGGCCGGGTCATCACTGGCGAACTTGGCCAGTCGCAGCAGCTCGCTATCGGGGTAGGACTGGATGTAGTCGCTCATGACCGATTCGAGCCGACTCATCTCATCGAACGCAGCGGTGGCCGCGGCCGCGGCTTCCTTCTCGTTGTCGGCAAAGACGGTGATGGTGCATGCGGTGCCCATGAGCTTGCGTTCAAAATCAAACCGCGCCAGCTCAATCTTCGCCGCGATCGTCTCCGCATACGCCAAAGCCGCTTGCGGCTTAGCAGGCGTCGGCGCGTCAGCCTCCTCGGCCGACGCCGGTGCCCCGATAAACAGCAAGACAATCAGCAAGCTCAGCATGGTTCGTATCCACATATCGGTCTCCTTAAACCCAATGGCCATCTTACGACCAATCGCGTCAGGGGCTTAGGACGCGGTGAAGGGGCGATTTGATACACCCAAACCCTCGTTCTTGTGGCATATAGCACCCCGTAACGTGCATTCTGATTTCACGTCCTTTCTTTGACCGTCTATACTTACAGACTTGCTGGCCCGGCTGATCCCGGGCTGTTTTTTCGGTATGGCCCCCGGATGCCCCCGGTCCGTCCTGCCCCCAACAACTCCCCTACGGGACCCCTTGATATGAAAAAGTTTCTGATTGGTGCTGTGATCGTGATCGCCCTGCTGGCCGGCGTCGGCGGGCTCGTCATTGGCGGCTTGGCATACAAGACCGCTTTCGAGAACCAGGCGGTCACAGCCGTCAACGTCGAGGTCGAAACGGATCTGTCCGAAGTCGCGGGCTACACCCCTGACGCCGAGGCTGGCGACACGGTGGTCGAGCTGCAAAGCGAGTTGCAGGGCGGCAACACCAAGCTCATGTGGGAGACCGGCAAGATCCAGGCCGGCTCGCGCTACGACTTCGATGGCACGTGGACCAGCCTCGGCGGGGCGGTGGTCTACAACCCCGAAGCCGGCGCGATTAAGGCACTGCAAGTTGTCATCGTCATCGAGAGCTTCAACCAGTACGGCAGCGAGCACCCGGCCCCCGGCGGGATGATCAATGTCGTGATCGGTAAGGGCACGCCTCCGCCGACCGGCTTCGACCCGTGGTTCAATGTTGCCGACCACCCCAACGCGACTTTCTCCGCGAACGAGTTTGTCGCCAAGGCCGACGGCGTCACGACCGAGTTTGAAAATGCGCCCGAGGGCTGGACGCACCTGATCAAAGGCACTTTCGATTTGAATGGCGTCGAGAAGGCCCTCGCGCTGCCCGCGGTCGTCGCCTTCGATGGCGACGCGCTCACGATCGAGACGAACTTCCAGATCAGCCGGGCTGAGTTTGGCGTCGAGCCAAAGAGCCCGCTGCCCGGCTCGACGGTAGACGACATCATCGACCTGACCGCCGCATTCACGGCCAAGCCGGACGCGGGTGTCGAGATCGGTGCGCTCTCGAGCCAGATCCTCGATCAGAACACCAAGCTCGTCGCTCAGGAAAAGATGATCGCGGACCTATCGAATCAGCTTTCCATCATCAGCGAGACCCTCTCCTCGCTCGAACGCAAAGTCGCCAGCGGCGTCGGCCCGGCCACGACTGCCGTTGATGTCGATAGCCTCGCCAAGACCTACACCGATGAGGTCAAGTACCCCGGCAAGGACGCCATCCCCTTCGAGATGGTCCTTGTGCCCGGCGGCGATGACGTCGGGCCGTTCTACATGGCCAAGCACGAAGTCACCTGGCAGATGTTCTACGACTGGGCCTACAGCTCGGACATCGACGCGAACGAGTCGTCGCAGCTCCAAGCCAAGAATCTTCGCCCAAGCCCGCTGTATGAAGACTGCAACCAGCTCAAGCTCGGCTTGGGCAAGCGTCCGGCACTGAGCATGAGCCGAACCACCGCAGAGGCCTTCGCCAAGTGGGTCAGCGAGCAGACCGGCAAGACCTACCGCATCCCGACCGATGCCGAGTGGCAGCACGCCCTCAAGCTCGGCGGCGGCGTCCCGGACACCAAAGAAGAACTCTTCGCACAGGCCGTCTTCATCGACAACGCCGAGATCCAGTTCGACCCGCCGTTCCTTGAGCTGACCGACATCGTTGGCACCAAGAAGCCTAACGCACTGGGCATCCACGACATGATCGGCAACGCCGCGGAGTGGGTCGTCGACACCGCCGCCGACCGCGTCGTCCGTGGCGGGCACTTCATGCTCAACGCCGACGAGTTCACCGCCGCATGGAAGGGCGTCGAAGACCAGGAAATCTGGAACGAGACCTACCCGCAACTGCCCGTGAGTAAGTTCTGGTACCGCGACCACTACTACCAGGGGATCCGCCTGGTGGCGGATGTGCAGTAATTTAGGGACTCGGCAATAGGGAGTAGGGAATAGGTTCTGTTCTCTACTCAATGCGATCGAGCGACCGGATCAGGCCAGTCAGCATTTTGCCGGTTTCTTGTAGAAGTGACCAAGCCTTCTGCACTTGATCTTTATCAATAAAACCTAGTCGCCCTGCAATGATAAGCTGCGTTTCGACCTCCGTGAGAGAGCCATTGGCGATATCCAAGTGGTGCATGTACTGCCCCTTGCGCCTTCGGCCATAACCTTCTGCAATGTTAGATGGCACTGAAACAGCAGCTCGTCTGATCTGGCTTGTCAGCCCGAATCGCTCGTCGCTTGGGAACAAGACACTTAGTTTGTAAATTTCTTCAACCAATTCCACAGCCCGCTGCCAGACGTGAAGATCGCGGTAGCTGCTTATCCCAGAATCTGGTTGATTTGCCATCGGGCCTATTCCCTAGTGCCTCTTCCCGATTCCCTAGAAAATCTCCAGCACCTCAAAGTGCTTGGTCCCGCGGGGCAGGTCGGCCTTGACGGTTTCGCCGACGCGCGACTTCATCAACGCGGCGCCGAGTGGGCTGGAGGCGGTGACTTCAATTTCGTCGGCGTCGAAGTTGCCGGTGGCTTCGCCGACGAGTTTGTAGAGGTCGTCGGTGTTGTCGTCGGTATCGCGCAGCTTGACCACGCTGCCGAGGAAAACCATGTCGTCGGGCTTTTCGACATCGTCAGCGACATGGGCGCTGGCGAGGCGGGCTTGCAGGCGTTTGATCTCGGCTTCTTCCAGGCCCTGGTCGTCGCGCGCGGCGTGGTAGTCGGCGTTCTCTTTGAGGTCGCCTTGCTGGCGGGCTTCGTTGATCCGCTCGGCCAGGACGATGCGGTTGGCGATGAGGCCGTCGAGCTTGGCTTGTAGTTTGTTTTTATCTTCTTGGGTAATGAATTCCATGGGGTTCTCCCTTTTACTTTCAGGCCGAAACGAATCACGCCACGCAGGGCGTGGCGGGGTGTGCGGTGACTGTTATTTAGAGCCGAGTCACTCGGCGACAAACAATTGTAGCACAAACAAACGCGCCCTTATGTTTTTGCACGCCGTCGGCGGACCGCCCACTCGCCGAACCACCAAAACGCCAAAGCCAACCAGCCCATCACCGCGACGATCGCGATCATCAGCGTCCGCTGATCCCAAGGCGAGATCGTCCCGCGCCCCGGCGGCTGAGTCAGCTCCCAAAACGCATGGATCGGGCTGACGCGCATCGACCAGCCCTGGCCGCCTGTCATCAAGACCGCCCAGATCAGCACCGGCTCGGCGAACACCAACGCGATGCACAGCGCCATGCCAACGAGCCGGGCCCCGCCATTGGGCCAGCGCCGCGCCGCGGCCACGATCAACGCGGTCAACAACGACCACGACATCACCGCCGCATCCAACCAGATCCCGCGGATCATCGGCCAACCGGCCAGCAAATGCAGCGACCAAATCACCGCCTGGTACACCCCGATCATCGCCAGCCAGTCCAGCAGCACCTGCAGCGCCCCGTGGCCCGGCTCGTCCGAGCGCACCTGTTGACTGAGCCGAAACGCTGGCCAAGCCAGCATCAGCCCGAAGCTGCCGGCAAACATCATCCACCGAACCCTGGGCACCGACGTGTCGCTTAGCCACGCCGCGCCCCACGCCCCGAGCAACCAAAAACACCACACCACGATGACAATGCGCAGCCAGCCGGGATCGGCCGGATCAAGCCGACGCTGTGCCCGGACATCTTCGACCGCATGGATCGCCTCGCTCGCCGCGAGTGACTCGGCGATGACCGAATCATCGATCGTCGGATCGATCGGCTCGGGTTCACTTGCCTTGGGTTGTTCTTCTTGCTCTTCAGGCATCGATGACATGCTACGCCCAATGAAGCGCCGCGGCTTGCCGCGCCATCACACCGCGGCGTACGTCGGCTCGCTGCCTTCCAACACCGCCGCCACATCCCGCACCACCCAACTCATGTTCCGCAGGGCCGTGTCCGTTCGGCTGGCCAGGTGTGGCAGGAGGATTGCATTGTCGCAGCCGTACAACGGGTGATCCGTAGCGGGTGGCTCGGGGTCGTGGACGTCGAGGATCGCGGTGGCTTTGGGGTGTTGCTTGAGCCAGTCGAGCAGCGCTGCGTGATCGATGAGCATGCCGCGAGCCGCGTTGATGAGAAGCGCGTTGCCTTTGAAGTGTGCGAAAGCTTGCCCATTAAGGAGTTGCTTATTCCGAGGCCGGCCATCGGTGTGGACGGTGACGATGTCGCTGCCCGCGTACAGCGCCGCGTGATCGACAAACGAGAAGGGCACCTGCGGAAGTTGCTTGCGCAGGGTCGCTTCGTCGATGACATCGCAGCCTAGGACGTTGATCCCCATCGCGTGGGCGACGGTGGCGATGCGTTTGCCGATACGGCCCATGCCGAGGATACCGAGGGTGAGGTCCGCCAGTTCGATGCCGACCTCGGTCTTGCGCAGTGCGTGGAATTGTTGAGAGGCCGTGCCTGGCGTGAGTGCGGTGCGTGGGCGATAGTGATCGAGGATGAGCCCGAAGACGTACTCGACGACCGCCTGCGTGTTCGCGTCCGGCGTGTACACCACGCGCACCCCACGCTTCTCGCAAGCAGGCAGATCAAAGTTGTCTAGGCCAACACCCGCTCGGCCGATGACCTTCACGTTCGGCGCTTGATCCAACAGCGCATCATTGACCTCGGTGTACGTCCGCACCACCAGCGCATCGGCATCGGCAAGCTGCGCGTCGAGACCCGGCGCATCGTGTTGATGCCAGACGACTTCGCAGCGCTCACCAAGCCAGTCGGCACACGTCTGATCCAGCGTTTCGGTAATGACGACTTTCTTCATCGCAACAATGCTATCCCAAGCCGGGCCAGAGCGCCGCTTGGTTGTCGTCGATTACTTCACGCGCAGCAGCGTGACGTATCGCTCCCGGTCGATACGCTTTTGCAGGGCTTCGATGCGTTTGCTGGTCTCGATCTGTGTTTGCAGGGCAAGCTCGTATTGGCGGTCGATCGTCCGCCGCTCCAGCCGGCTATCGCTGGTTTGTGGCAGGCTTCGGCGGGATTCCTGAAAGACTTGCAGTGCTTTCTGGGCCGCCTTCACTTCCTCTGCCGCCGATTCGGTAATCGACTGAGAAAAGGCAAGCTCATCCTTGAGGGCCTGTTTTGTCCGGGCTTCGAAAGCGGCTTTGAGCGTCTGGGTGGTCTGGTCGGCGAGCACCTTGACCGTGCCCTCGCCAATCCTTCCCGCGACCTCTCCGATCTCGACCGAAAATTTTACTTGCGTTGGTGACTCAAACGCATCGTCGGTATTGATCACGGCCATGACCGGGTAATCCAGTGATGGATCCACCAGCAACGCGCGCACAAGCTCGACCGACGGACGTGCCTCACCGTCTATGAAGACGGTTTTATCGCTGGGCTCAACGATGACCTCGGTCCGAACCGGCGGCCCGGCCGGCTCATTTTTAGCGCGATCGACATTGGTGTCTTGTTCTTCGCCGCCGCACCCGGCCAGAACCAGGCAGAGTGTCAGCAGAAAGATCCATCGTGTGACTTGGTTTGGCATGATTCGCTCCCGGGGGCTCGCGCTATCGTACCGCGCCCGCTACAATCTCCGAAATGCCCGCGAACACCGCTAAGACATCTGCAACCAACATCGACCGCAACACCATTGCTGGTGGGGACTGCATCAAGACGATGCGGGCTTGGCCCAAGGAATCGGTCGATCTGATCTTTGCCGACCCGCCCTACAACATCGGGTTCAGCTATGACCAGTACAAGGACACACTCGACGACGACAAGTACATCGCCTGGACCGAGGACTGGATCAGCGCCGCGGCGGACCTGCTTGCGCCGACGGGCTCGATGTATATCCTCATCGGCGACGAGTACGCGGCCGAGACACGGCTGCACCTCAAGAAGTTGCAAAAAGAAGGCAAGCTGCTCTTCCGCAACTGGATCGTCTGGCACTACACGTTTGGCCAGCGCTGCAAGATCAAGTTCAACCGCAGCCACGCCCACCTGTTTTATTGCGTGGGCAGCGCGGCATTGAACACAAAGACGGGCAAGCCCAAGAGCAACATCACCGCGAACCCGCCGTTCACGTTTAACTACGACGCGGTGGCCGTGCCGTCGGCGAGGCTGACAACGTACAAAGACTCGCGCTCGAATCAGCGCGGCAAGCTGCCCGACGACACGTGGTACCAACGCTTCCCGAATTCAAAGGACTGGTACCAGCGCCCGCAGGACGCGATGGATGAATCGGCCAAGCGCATCGGCGACGACGTCGACCCCAACGCGCCCCAGGGCGGCTACTTCGACGCGGATTCGGATAGCTGGTACCTCTCGCGTTTGTGTGGCACGTTCAAAGAGCGCGAGCAATGGCACCCATGCCAGCTGCCCGAGGCGCTGCTCGAGCGCATCATCCTGACGAGCAGTAACGAAGGCGATCTGATTTTCGATCCGTTTGCGGGTAGCGGGACGACCTTGGCCGTGGCCAATCGTTTGAAGCGCGACTGGCTTGGCACCGAGTTGAGCGACGAGTACCGCAAGAAGGCGCTCAAGCGCATCAAGGTGGCGGGCGAGCCCCAAGCCAAGCCGGGCAAGGTCGTGACCAAGAACGGCAAGCGGCCGGGCCGCAAGTCGTCAGACGCAAAACTTTCCTAAGTGCTGGAATAGCTCAACAAAATCAACGGTTGTCCCTTCGTGCCCGGCGTGTGCGGGGCCGACGAAACCCCCTTGTTTTTAAGGAGCTATGACATGCCACGAATCGAACCCCTTTCTGACGACCAAGCCACCGGGCAGGCCGCTGAACTGTTCAGCGCCATCACCCAAAAGATCGGCAAGGTCCCCAACCTCTACCGGACCCTCGGCCAGGCGCCCTCGGTGCTTGCTGGGCTGTTACAGCTCGGCGAAACACTCGACGGCGGCTCGCTCTCGGCACCGGTCAAAGAACAGATCGCCCTGCGCGTCGCCAACCGTAACAGCTGCGACTACTGCGAATCCGCCCACACCGCGATCGGCAAAATGGTCGGCCTAAGCGAAGAGCAAACCATCGACGCGCGACAAGGCCAAGCCGACGACGATAAGGCACAGGCAGTCCTGAACCTGGTCGATGCCATCCTCGAACGCGAAGGTTTCGTCACGGATGACCAGCTCGCTGCGGCTCGCGATGCTGGTCTGAGCGATGCCGAGGTGCTCGAAGTCACCGGGCAGGTGGTCAAGAACTTTTTCACCAACTTCGTCAACCATATCGCCCAGACCGAGGTCGACTTCCCGAAGATCAAGCAGTTGCAGGAAGCGTAAGTGATTGAATCAAAATCAAGTAACTAAAAAGCCCACGCCGTCACGGCGTGGGCTTTTTTGTTGTTGTGTTGTTGTTTTGCTTACTTGGTCGGGGCGTTGTGGAAGGTGTACCAGACTTCGTTGGACCACATCTTGTCGCCGTCCTTGGACGTCGCGTCAGAGCGGATGTGGTAGACGTGGTTGGGCTTGCGATCGTCGTCGAGCAGCAGTTGCACGCTCATGCCGTCGTCGCTGGCGGTGACCTTCGAGACTTTGACGACTTGATCCTTGTCGTCCTTGGGGATCTTGGGTCCGCCGTAGCGCGGGGTTTGTTCGTAGGTCCATGCGTTGACGGCCCACTTGCTCAAGTCTTCGAGTTGTGCCTTGTCGACTGGCTTGGTGAAGGTGATCTTGAAGCCGTCCTTGGTGGCGTTGACGGAGGCGAACTCAAACGCGGCCTGGCCGGTCAGTCGCAGTCGTTGCAGGCCGGTCTTCTTGCCCTTCCAGGACCAGTTGCTTTTATGGCCCATGCAGCCGACGTAAAGCGCGCCGTCGGGTCCCCATGCGAGTCGGTTGGTGCCGGCCTCGAAGCCGTGGGA
>JARFRI010000284.1 GCA_029287335.1 Phycisphaera sp.
CGGCTTCAAATGACAACCCCTTGATCGGATAGCCGCACTGTTCACAGAGCGCGTCGTCGTTGGGGAATGGTTGGGTCTGTGGCGGGTCGGCCATGGCTGATCATACGAGTGTTTCACGTTAGCCGGCGGGCTTGCCCCGCCGAGGTTCGCGGATGATTGAGACGAGTTGATCGGCGGGGCAAGCCCGCCGGCTAACAAACGGTTGGTGCGGGCGTGCGGGCCCATTGCGTCAGCGCATCGGCGAGGTCGCGGGGCTTGCTACTACGCGCGGGTACGGCGTGCTCTAGCGATTCGATCATCGGCGGGCGATCATTCACCGGCGTGATCACCGGCAGACCCATCGCCTGGGCCCACAACATCGACAAGCCCGCTTCGCTGGGCATCGGGGTCAATGCGACATCGCAGGCGTGCAACATCGACCAAGGCATCGCGATGGCTTCATCCTGAATCAGGAGGTGGTCGACCGACAACAACCGGCACAGCTCAGCGGCGTCGGCTCGGCATTTAGCCAAGGGGTGACACAGCAGTCGAACATCCGCGCGGTCGGGTTGGACGGCATGCAGCGCTTCTTGCGTTAACGCCATCGCCATCATCGCGGCGCTGGTGTCGATCTGATCAAAGCGGTCGCCAAGGAGCGCGACGACGATCGTGTCTTCTTCAACGCCCCACTGCTTGCGTTGCGCGTCGCGGTCGATTGGTGTGGGCCTGTCCGCGTCTTGGTGGGCCTGTGTGATGATGTGCTGGGCGAAGGGGCAGCGTGTTGCGTGGTTGATTTGGCGAACGACCTGAGCGCAGCCGAGGAGTGACGCGATTTGGGTGGCACCCTCGGTCCAGCAGACAACGCGGTGGGCCTGGGCCATGCGTTGCTTAGGTTTGGCGAGCGCGGCGGGGATCAGCTTGTGTAGGCCGACGGGCTTGGGCATGAGTCGGAACTGCTCGTCGCGTAGGCCGAGGGTGCGTGCCGCGTCGCGTGTGGGTTGACCGCCGAAGAGTAGCCAGGCGTGTTGATCGGTTTGGGTTGCTGGGTCGAGCCGGGCTGAATCGATGGATAGCTTGAGCACCGCGGCCTGGGCCACCGGCCCCGGTTGATCGATGACGTGCAGTGTCCGGGTCATTGGGGCTTACCGAGGTCCGCGCCGACGGCGGGCTTACGCCAATCAAAGAACAAACGAGCGATGTCTCGGCCGGCCTGGTCGGCGAGGTCGCGTACGGCGATGCTTCGCGCGGCGCCTTGCCCGCTGAGGTCGCGCGCGGGCATTTGTGATTGCAGGGGGTAGACACTTGCGCCGTTGTCGACGCCGGTCGCCGGGTCCACGCCCAGGGGGAAGGTGCGGACGCGCTGGTCCAGGTCAAAGACCTTGACGTTCATGGCGATGGCCGGTTGGATGACGTTGCCGCCGATGCCGACCTGGAAGCCGGTGACCTCGGCGTGGATGACCTGTTTGGCGTTGAGTTGGATGCCCAGCGCGGCGAGTGAGGTGCGGTAGTAGTCCTCGCCGAGTTGTTCGCGGTAGCCCGCTAGTTCGTCTTGGCCGACGAAGCCGCCGGTGACGATGATCTTCTCGACCTCGAGCACGTTGCGTGTCGCCGTGGCGATTTGGCGGAGCATCGACGGGCTGGTGACGAGGCCGCGCGGGTCGTCGATCACGATCAGCGTTGCCTTGTCGGGCAGGTCGTACTTCGCTTTCACCTTTTCCGGCGGCTTGACCACCGAGACGGCGCCCACGATCCAGCTACACCCGTAGAGACCCAGTGACAGGCAAAACACCAAGCTGTAAAGCATCCAACGCATGGTTTCACCTGATGATCTGGTGGTCATAGAACAACCCTGCCGCGGTCTCGCAGAAACGGATCTGCGTGCGGGTTTCGATGAAGGCTTCGTCGTCGCCGACGCGGCCGATCTTCGACTCGCCCGGCTCGGGGTACATCGTGTTCTTCGTGAACGAAGCGCCGAAGTTGTCTGGATCGTCTGCTTCTGCCTCGACGATGTTGACACTCGCGGCGATCACACCACGCAGGACGTGCTTGTCGCCGGGCTCGTGGGTGCGGTACTCGCCGATCTCAACGAGGATAAGCCTATCGACCTTGAGCTGTTTGATGAGCATTGAGGGCGGACGCGTCGTCCAGTACGGGTTGTTACGTTGCCACTTGAGCACTTCGCCGGGACTGGTCAGCGTCACGCCCGGCACGTTCGTCTGGATCCGCCGAGCGATCTCTTCGGTGATCATCCGCTTAGCGTTAGGGTGGTTGAACTCGGCGTAGTCGCTCATCGACACCACCACCGCGACGCTGCGGTTAGGCAGGTCCAAGTACTGGCCCTTCACGTCGATCACCTTCTGCGTCACCGAGCGCCCCGGCCCGCAGCCCACGACCAGCAACCCGGCCAACAACAACACGAACCATCCAACCTGTTTCATTCGTCGATTCATAACAACTCCCTGCGGCCTCTGCCTGATACAGCCCGATCTCCGGGCATTAGGTTCAATCATCTCACCAACTCTCGGCTAACCAGCCATCGTCATCGCCACGGCCTTGTACCCCCAAGCCAGCAGCAACAGCCCGACCCATGGCAGCACAAAGCCCTTGGTCGCCATCATTCGTCCCAGCGGCGCGAGTGTCATCCCCGACAGCGCCGACCAACCCGCGATCAACGTCAGCATCGCCAAGGCCAGCGCCAGCAGCGCGCCGAATGGCTGGGTAATCAACGAGGTCAACAGCGACCCGTCCGCCGCATACGCGAAGGCCGTGGTACAGCCACAGGTCGCGCAAGGCAGACCCGTCGCCAACACGAAGCCGCACTCGGGCAGTTTCAACTGCGTATGCGTGCCCATGCCAGCGGCGCTGGGCGTGAGCGTCGCGGCGAGGATCAACGGCCCGGCACAAGCCAGCACCAAACCCAACGCGCCAACACGTCGCCAAACGCCCGGCCCGTCTTCCGTGGATTGCTCGCGCACTGATTGCCGCATCGCTACATGATAGCTGGCGGGCTAATATCTGTGACATGCTCAGTGAGCCTAGACGTAAACAACACCGGGTGGATGCCGCCTGTGGCTACGCGCTGGGGGCGTATCTCGGGGTGACGCTGTTCTGGCTGTCAGTCATGTTGAGCCCGGGGTTCGCGTTGTTTACCCTGCTGATCGCGGCGGTCGCGGGGTTCTTTGGCACGCTGCGCACGATCTTCGGCATGCCGATGCGCTTCTGGATCATCCCGCTCGCCTCATTGATCTTTGTCAAAGCGGTCCTCCTATCCTTGGTCTACAACGCCGAAACGGTCATGCTCGGCGTGGGCGTCGTCTTCTCCGCGGCCTTTGGCTATCCGGTCTATCGCTTGTTCAAACAAGACTTCGCCAAGACGATCCCGCCCTGGCTTTGCAAGGGCTGTGGCTATCCACTGCTTGGGCTGACCGAGCCGAGCTGCCCGGAGTGTGGCGAGCGGTTCGACCCGGCCGACGTGCCCAAGCTAGCTGAGACCGAAGCACCACAAGACGATCGTTTACAATAACCCGATGGTTTCACGCCTATCCAACCAACCGCCCGCCGCGCCGCGCAAGCGACGCCGACGCCTGCGCGTCCGCAAGCTGCCGATCAGCGTCTTCCCGACGATGCTCACCCTGGCCAACGTGCTCTGTGGATTCATCGCGATCTTTTGGGCGTCGCTGCCCGCCAACGCGGACTTCCCGTTTAACTGGACCCCGCTGACCTTTGCCGCGATGGCCATCTTCGCGGGTATGGTCTTTGACGGGTTCGACGGCCGGGTCGCTCGACTGACCAACTCCACCAGCGCCTTCGGCGCCCAACTCGACTCCATGGCCGACATGGTGACCTTCGGCGTCGCGCCGGCTTATATCGCCCTCAAACTCATCGACCCCGGCGTCCCCTACATCTCCAACTCCGCCGACCACCTCTTCGGCCGCTTCGCCCTGATCGCCGCCTTGATCTACGTCGCCTGCGCCGCGCTACGCCTGGCGCGCTACACCGTTGATACCAACGAAAAACAAGCGGTCGACCCCAGCGTCTTCACCGGCCTGCCCTCCCCAGGTGCCGCGGGCACCATCGCCGCGCTGATCCTTCTGCACCAGCACATCCTCTTCAACAATGCCGACCAATACGACTGGCTGCACCTCACCACCCGCTACGCGATGATCGGCATCGTCCTGCTCACCGCGCTGGCCATGGTCAGCAAGATGCCCTACACCCACGTGATGAACCGCTACCTCCGCGGCAAAGCCAACGTCAACACGATCGCGCTCTACGTCATCGTCGCCCTGCTGCTACTGATCTACCCCCAGTGGACCCTCGCCATCGCCTTCACCGGCTACGCCCTGTCCGCGCCAAGCTGGTGGGCGTACAAACGCATGACGCGAGTTCGCTAAGGCATCGCTTCGCTTCACCACAGAGGCACAAACAAATGCCCAATGACCAATGTCAAGCCACTGGGGTTCGATCATTGGTCATTTAGGCTTGGTCATTGGACATTAATCGACTCTCTACTCATCAAACTGC
Organism: Phycisphaera sp.; assembly: GCA_029287335.1. Classification (GTDB taxonomy): domain Bacteria; phylum Planctomycetota; class Phycisphaerae; order Phycisphaerales; family Phycisphaeraceae; genus JAHQVV01. Next base: position 4,504 of record JARFRI010000284.1, read on the forward strand.
GACTCGACCAGCTTTTGTAGTGCGGCCAGCGCTGCGTCGGCGTCGGGGCCGGTCGCGGCGATTTCCAGTTCGGTGCCTTGGGTCGCGGCGAGCATCATCAGGTTCATGATCGACTTGCCGTCGAACTTGTTGCCGGCCTTGATGACGAAGATGTCCGACTTGAACTGCGCCGCGGTGTCAGCGAACGCCATCGCGGGCCTGGCGTGCAGGCCAAGCTTGTTCGTGATGGTCACTTTGACGATTGCGGGTTCCATGGTCGTCCGTGCCGCTCGCGGCTTAGCAGTAAATGGGCAGCATCAAGCACCGCGCGGTGCCGGAAAGAGGCGTGGGTGTTGGGGTGAAGCGTCAGCGGGCGAGTTGGCCTGCATCCGCCTCGTTGAGCAGGTCGATGACCGCTTCCTTGGTGTCCGACTGGCGGAGGAACTTGCGGAACTTCTCGTTCTGCAGACTGTTGAAGAGGTTCTCCATCGCCTGCAGGTGCTCGTCGGGCTTGTCCTTTGGCGACGCCAGGAGGAACAGGCAGTACACCGGCTCACGGTCCAGCGCATTGAAGTCCACGCCGTCCTGGCTCACCGCGATGGCGGCGGTGACCTTCTTGATCTTGTCGTGCTTGACGTGGGGCACCGCCACGCCCTTGCCAAAGCCCGTTGAGCCGTGCTTCTCGCGGTCCAGCACCAGCTTGATCACCTCGTCGCGGAGGTTCTTTTGGATCGCCTTGGCGTCAATGAGCGCATCGACCATCTCGGCGATGGCTTCGTCGCGGGTACTCGCCTGCAATACGGGAATGATCGCGTCGGTCACGACAAAGTCGTTGAGCTTCATCTTCGGGCCTCGGTCTCGTGTGTCACTTCACCGACGGCACAGGCACGTCGGAGCAAAGCGAGATTGTAGCAGTTTTAGGGAATCGGTATTAGCGAGTCGGGAGTAGGCAAAAGCAGCAAGCGAGGGTCTGATGAGTCACGCGCACGAGAATCCATGCTCGAACCTATTGCCTATTGCCGATTCCCGACTCCCTCCCGAATCCTTACTTATGGCTGCGCAGCTTCTCTTTCAGGTCCGTCAGCTGGCGTTCCATCTTCTTCACCGCGGCCTCGATGCCGTGGTAGAGGTCTTCGTTGTTGGCGTTGGCGACGAGGTGGTCCTGGCCGTCGACGTGGGCGATGAACTCGACGTCGTAGCTGTGCCCATCCTGAGATTTTTCGACCACGATCTCGATCTTGGAGAGACGGTCGTAATAGCGCGAGAGCTTGCCCGCCTTTTCATTGGCGTGCTGCTGGATCGTGTCGGTGATCGGCATGTGTCGGCCGGTGATGATGATGTCCATCGGGTCTCCTTTGTAAAAGATGCTTAATTTACTCGTGACTTGATTCGGGAAGCGTGCGTCGGTCGCTGGCCGGACCCCGGCGATCACTGCTGGGACTCTGTCGGCTGATCGTTTGTGAAGGCGGCACGAGCACCCCGCCGGACACCGCGAACTTCAGCGCATCCTCGATCGTGATCCCCAAGTCGATCGTGTCCTTCACCGGCACCGTGATCACGTACCCGGTAAACGGCGTCGGCGAGCTGGGCACAAAGACCGTCAGGCAAGGCTCGCCCATCGCGTCCTCGATCATCCGCATCGTGTCGCCCGTCACCAGTCCCACCGAGTACAACCCCTTGCGCGGGTACTCGACCGCCACTACACGATTGAACTTGAGCTGCTGCTCAGAGTCGCCAAAGAAAAAGTCGGTGACCTGCTTCACCGCCGGGTACACCCGACGGATCAACGGCACACGATCGATGATCTTCTCGCCACGCAACTTCAACTGTCGGCCGATCACATTGGAAACCAACGCACCGGCAAAGTAGAACAGGATCACCGCGATGATCAGCCCGATCAGGTCCAGCACGTGCCAGTTACCCACCGCGATCGTGTTCCACTTCTTTTGAAGCTGCACCCGCCTGGCATCGAGCACGATCTCCGGCTGGTCCTTCATCCACAAAAGCCGGCGGTCACGCAGGATCGACTCGATCGCCGAGCCGGGCAGGCTCGGCACCATCTTCTCGAGATCCTCACGCTGCTCGTCACGCTTGATCTCCCAGGCCTGCTCCTGCAGAGCAGTCAAATACTCGGCCCGGCTCTGCCAGACATCCGCGTAGTCCTCGTCGGTCGCGACGGGCCAATCGGTGAACTGGATCACGATGCCCTGCACGCCCCAGTTGATCTGTGCCGCGATCTTGTCACGCACAAAGCCGTAGGCAAACACCAGCAGCCAGAGCGTCAACACCTGTCTCTTATACACATCTCCGAGCCCACGAGACGAACAATTCCATCTC
>JARFRI010000318.1 GCA_029287335.1 Phycisphaera sp.
CTTTACAGCTTCGCCAAGCAGCACGAGAAAGATATCCAGCGGAATAAGGATGTGCACTACACCAAGGAAGGCTCAGAGAAGCTGGCCGAGCAAGTGGCGGCCGTGATCAAAGCCGCGCTAGAGAAATAATGCGACAGATCGGTGTAGCGGGAGACGCGAAGCGTCCCCTTTGGCCTCATCGAAAATCACTCGCCGGCCTTGGGTACACGCCGAGCTTCTCATAGTTGAAACCGTCTTTGAGCGGTTGGTACTCGCCGACGATCGACATGTCGCTATCGGGCTTGATTTGGTCAGCCATCCCCAGGCCCCAGTACACGCCATTGATGGTGACGCGTCTAACGCCCTCATTTTCAAAGTCCTTGGCCGAGCCCATCGTGAAGTGCAGGATCGGCGAGGCCTTGCCCTGATTGCCCGTCCACGTCTTGGTCCACGCGATCGGCAGCGGCTGCTTCTTCTCGTTCGCCGGGGCATCGCGTTCCAGCGTCTTCATCGGTTGGCCCAGCAGCAAGGCGGTGCAGTCGGCCGGGACGTGGTCTTCCTTGTGGCAGCGGTAAACATCGGTTGTGCCCCAGACATCATCTTCACCGATGCCGGTGAGGATGGGATGCTTGGCGTTTTCTTTGATGACGATGCCACTTGTCGCTTCGCGTTTCCATCCGCCGTGATGGCCCATGAATGCCCCGCCGAGCATCTCGCCGAGCGAGACTTTCTTGTCGTTGACCAGATAGGGTTTGGTGCCGCGCAGGCCATGGTTGGCGGTGCGCAGCGCGATGATGGGCTTGCCCGAGTCGAAGTAGTTGTAAAGGTGGTCCGCATCTTCGTCGGTGAGTTTGAGGAATCGCGAACACCAGATGAACGCGTCGGCCTTGGCCAGGTGCTCCATGCCGGGCACGTTGTTGTAGACGCCATCTTCTTTGATCGGCGATTCGCCGGTGACATCGACCAGGCCGTCTTCGTTCGTGAGGAAGAGGACGGTGCAGTCAAACCCATGGTGCTTGGCCAGCGTCCGCGCGAGCATGGGCAGGGCCTGCTCGGTCCGGTACTCCTGCTCCGCGGCGAGTAGGACGATGTGCTTGCCTGCACCCGGTCCATCGCCGCCTTTGTAGGTCAGCCAGAGGTCCGACTCGGGCACAGGGTGCGATTCGTTGGCTTGGGTCGCGTGGCAGCCAAACAGCAGCGCACAACAGCACAAGAGGACGGTTAATGCGAAGACGTGATTCATATCGTACAACTCCGGTGGTGTGAGGCAGGATCATACCACTGGAAGATGCGCGAGTGCAGAGATCGAAACGAGTCGAGTGGGGTAATGACCGGTCTGAGACTCGAACTCAGAACCTGCGGCTTAAAAGGCCGATGCTCTACCAATTGAGCTAACCGGTCGGGCCGAGCATTATAAACAACATGCGCCGTCTTGCTGGGGTAGCATGCGATTTGTCATGCAGGAATCTGAAAAAAAATCAGGAATCACGTTCTCGGCGGCGGATGATCGCAGTCCAGCCAAGGTCACGGTGATCGCGGAAATCGGCGTCAACCACGATGGTGACGTGGTCGTGGGGCGTCGGCTGATCGATACAGCGGCGGCATGCGGGGCTGATGCGGTGAAGTTTCAGTACTTCCACCCCGATCGGCTGCTGTCCAATCAGGCGGAACTGGCGGGGTATCAAGCGGGGCAGGCGGCCAGTCAGCGGGAGCTTTTGGCCAGGCTCGCGCTACCGATCGATGTGCTTGGCGGGTTGGTCAAGCATGCGCGGAGTTGCGGTTTGGCGGCGGTGGTAACGCCGTTTAGCCCGGAGGATCCAGCGGACCTGATGGGGCTTGGTCTGGATGCGATGAAGACGGCGTCGCCTGACGCGGTGAACCCGCCGCTGCTGGAGGCTTGTGCCGCGCTGGGGTTGCCGATGCTGATCTCGACGGGGACGTGCTCACTCGATGAGCTTGAGCCAGCGGCGGCGCTACTGCGCGGACACGAAGCGGGCGGGGCGCTGCTGCACTGTGTGTCGAGCTATCCCACGCCGATGGATCAGGCCCAACTCGGCGGGATCGTTGCGATGCGTGAGGCGTTTGCGTTGCCGGTGGGCTACTCGGATCACACGCCGGGCTTGCAGACCGGTGCCTTGGCGGTCATGGCGGGGGCGGTGGTGATCGAGAAGCATCTGACGCATGACCCAAGCGCCAAGGGTCCTGACCACGCGGCGAGTCTGGGGCCTGAGGCGTTTAAGCAGTATGTGTCTGATATCCGTGAGGCTCAGTGCGCGATGGGCTTTATCGTTAAAGATGTGAGCGACATCGAGCGCGATGTTCGGCGGGTATCTCGGCAGAGCGTCTGCGTGGTGCGTGATCTGCCTGCGGGGCATGTGCTGACGAGGCAGGATCTCACGGTGAAACGCCCGGGGACCGGCCTGCCCGCCACGACACTTTCCACGTGGGTTGGCAAGCGGCTGGATATCGGAGTTAAAGCAAACGAGCTTCTGAAAGAGAGTGATTTAGTGGACAAAATGCCGAATTGATGGGTTTTTCAAGTATTTTTCTACTGTCAAGGCTTGCTTTGCCGACAGTAACAGCAATAGGATACTTTGCATTTGGCTGATCTCCAGCCTGCCTTGACCGCCGCTTCGATCGGAGTTTGTGATGTCCCAGGCCCTGCTTATCATTTTGGGTATCTACCTTCTGGCCTGCTACGCCTACGGCATGGTGGTGCTGGTTCGGCTGTGGTCGACCAAGACGGTTATTCGACCGACGTCCAAACTTGAATCAACGCAACTGGTCCAAGCGGCCAAGCAGGAACTCGAGCGAGACGAGCAGCGCATCGCGGCTTGATCGAGCATTTCCGGGATAACAATTGTTTTAGATCGCTGGCGTGCTGTTATAGGCAGTGCGTTGTTGTCCCATCGCGATTTCATGTGCTTGGGTGAACCGTGTGCGGTAGCGGAACATCAGGACGATCCACCAGATGATAAAGATGAGCAGGGCCAACCCAACGGGGCACATGATCAGTCCGATGGCACCGAAGGCTGCTGCCGAGGCGGGGTTGGCGGTGTTGCTGCTGGCCAGTGCGAAGAGGGTCATGCCCGTGCCGAACAGAATTGCGATCGACATGGCAACGAGGTAGCCCCAGTAGACCGTCATGGTCTGCTTGGCGAGGCTTGGCTCAGGGATACGGTCGGCCAAGTGACGCAGGTACCAAAGCCCCGCCAGGAAGCCGACGAGCATCATGATGGAGGTGAGGAAGTCGATGCCCGCGGCGGCGTAGAGCAGGGGCGTTTGGCCGCTGATATTTAAAAACTCGGTGACGATTCCGATAAGCATGGCGGGCACGATGAGCCAGCGCATCAACTTGCAAGAGGTACGAATTTCGAAGACATCGGTCTCGGGTTCGCTAAGGTTCCAGACGGCCACGGCGTAGACCCCCGTGATGATCAGACCAAGCACGCTAAGGAAAATGAGCGCGGGCATCGGCAGGGTGCCGCCTTGTCCGATGGACGAGGCAACGGTCGCGATGCCGATGACCATACCGATGGGGATCATCGCCAGGTTCATGACGATCGCAGCGATGAGCCAGTTCGATCCTTTGCGTAGCTTGCCTAGCCAATCGGGGTCGGCCATGTGCAGCAGGTCGGGCCGAAGGGTGGTTTCGACCGGCTCGCCACACTCGGGGCATCGGCCAATGGCGCTAATGCCGCGGAGGTTGTAGCCGCAGCGTACGCAGTTGAGGTCAAAGTCGATTTGCTGGCCAGTTACCCCGGCATCAGTCAGTTCGTGTGCCTGCTGCGGGTCTTGCCAAGTGGGGTCGTCTTGCATGTGTTGCCTGCTGAGATTGTGGAAGCAGGCATCATAAAGTGAGCCGGGCGTTTACGCCGGGCTTGGCATCATGCCGCCGGTGTCGGACTCGCCTTCATCGGTCTTGCCCGGTGCGGTGCCGGCGTCGTCGGCCGAAGGTGCTGCGGTCTTTTCGCGTTCGGCGGCGAGCAGGTCGCTGACGGTCGTCTTGCCCAGCGACTCGCCTTTCATCAATTTGTCGACCTCTTTGGCCGTCAACGTCTCGTACTTGAGCAGGGCCTCGGCGATCGCGATGACCTGGTCCTTGTGGGTCTCGATGATGTGCTTGGTCTGCGCGTAGGTCTCGTCGATGAGGCGTTTGACCTCTTCGTCGATCATTTTCGCGGTCTCATCGCTGTGCTGGTCGCCGCGTGCGTACGGGTTTTCATCGTCGCTGGCAAAGAGCTGGAAGCCGACGCGCTCGGACATGCCGTACTCGGTGACCATGGCCCTTGCGATGGAGGTGGCTTGACGGATGTCGCCTGCGGTGCCGTTGTATTGATCGTCGCAGAACATTTGTTCGGCGATACGGCCGCCGTAGGCCACGCGCATGGAGGCGAGTAGGCGTTTCTTACCGTAGACCATGCGGTCTCGCTCGGGGAGCATAAAGGTCGTGCCGCCGGTCTGGCCACGCGGGATGATCGTGACTTTGTGTAGCGGCTCGGCGTGCTCCTGGTGCATGATGACCACGGCGTGGCCGGCCTCGTGATAGGCGACGACTTTCTTATCGTCTTCTTCGACGCGGGCGCTCTTGCGCGATCGGCCGTACTTAACCTTGTCGCGGGCCTCTTCGAGGTCTTCCATTTCGACCCAGTCTTTGTCCTGGAGCGTTGCGCCGATCGCCGCTTCGTTGATGATCGCTTCCAACTCGGCACCGGAGAACATCGGTGTGCCGCGGGCCAGGCGTTCCAGTTCGACGTCCGGGGACATCTTGACCTTTCGGCTGTGGACCTTGAGGATCTCGGCCCGGCCCATCACATCGGGCAAGTGAACCTGCACGCTGCGGTCGAATCGGCCCGGGCGGGTCAGTGCCGGGTCGAGGACGTCGGCCCGGTTGGTCGAGGCGATGACGATGACCTGATCGGAGCTGTCAAAGCCGTCCATCTCGACGAGGATGGCGTTGAGGGTCTGTTCGCGTTCGTCGTGCCCGCCGGAGCTAAAGCCCGATCCACGGCGACGGCCGACGGCATCAATTTCATCGAGGAAGATGATGCACGGTGCGGTGTCTTTGGCCTGCGTGAAGAGGTCACGGACGCGGGAGGCACCGACGCCGACGAACATCTCGACGAAGTCGCTGCCGGAGATCGAGAAGAAGGGGACATCGGCTTCGCCTGCGACGGCCTTGGCGAGCAGGGTCTTGCCGCAGCCGGGCGGTCCGATGAGCATGACGCCGCGCGGGACGCGTCCGCCGAGGCGTTGGAACTTCTTGGGGTTGCGGAGGAACTCGATGATCTCGCTGACTTCGTCTTTGGCTTCCTGGATACCAGCGACGTCGTCGAGGGTGATGGTCGAGTGTTCTTTGGTGAGGACTTTGTGCTTGGATCGCCCGAAGCTGCCGAGCATCCCGCCGGGCCCGCCGCCTGCCCCGCGCATGGCACGGAAGAAGAGGAACCAGATGAGCAGGATGATCAATGCGAAGACGATGAAGTTGCCAAGGAGTTGGAGGAAGAAGCTGACGCGGGTGACCTTGGCGTCAGCGGTGACCTTTGCCTCGCGTCGCAGCTTGAGGTCCCATGTCGCCATGACCTCGGAGGGCACATCGACCATGATGCGGCCGCCCTCGACGCCTTCGCGCTTGGGGTGCTTGACGTTGTCTTTGAGCTCCGCGGTGAAGCGGTTGTCTTCGATCTTATAAACGTTATCGACGAAGTGACCCGCCTCGGCCTCGGCGAAGAACTGGTCAAAGTTGACGCGGTCCGCCTCGCCCGAGCCGCTGTTCATCATGATGGCCATGACCACGACGAAGAGGATGAGCAAGGCCCATCCCAACGACCACTTGCTTAAGGGGTTGGGCTGCTTAGACGCCTGGCCCTTTTTGTCATCGGGCTTATCGGATTCGTTTTTGGGGTCGTCGGGCTGCTCGGGCATGCATGGGTCTCGTGTTCGGTCGATCGGTAAGCGTATTCTAGCCGTGCTTAGGACGCCCGGTCGGCCAGGGCGGTTCGTCTAGTCTCTATCGGCTCGTACGGCGGCTGTGGGCAGGACTCGCAGCCGACCGACGAGCAGGGGCTCGCAGGGGCGAGATTACCAGCCGTCTTCGCGCATCCGCGAGACGATGTCGCTGGCCAGGCGTGAAACCGCCAGGCGGACGCCGTCGTCGCCAAACTCGCCGACGGTGCGGTTGGGTACAAATTGGCCGCTGCTGCTGAGGCCGCGGAAGCTTCGGATCACCTTGCCGGTGCGTTGGTCCCGCCACTGAAAATCCACCGTGACCGTGACCTCGATCTCTTGGGGCAGGCCCACGGTCGCGTCGCGGCTAAGCAGCGTGCGATCCACGTTGACCACCGTGCCGGTGAGCTGGGTGTCGGACAGGCCCGTGCCACTGACAGCTTTGTAGGGCGTGCGCTGCTCCAGCTCCTTGATGAGGGCCTCGCGGAGCGTGAACTCCACATTGCGGTCATTGGATCGGTTCTCGAAGTTGGGCACCGTCACCGTCGTGTACTGCGTCGGGTACA
>JARFRI010000399.1 GCA_029287335.1 Phycisphaera sp.
CAAAACAGCGTCAAGCGAACCCTCAACATAGATAAAATCGGTCACATTGTGCTTGATGAAGCTGAAACCTTCGCGGCCTGCCAGATGGGCGATATTGTCGGTGGAACCCGTGCTGAGGTTATCCATGGCAATCACCTCGTGCCCCTGGTCCAGCAAATAGTCACACAAGTGAGATCCAATGAAACCAGCCCCGCCAGTGATCGCGGTCCAATCGATCGACGAGGTTGTGGCGATTCAAGACAAAGATCAGCGCCTCGCCGCGCCCGCGACACCCGTGCGGTCATTCGCCGATGTCACGCAGATCCAAGACCCCGCCACCCAACGCGCGGCGTACCTCAAGCTGCGCGACAGCTATCAACCCTTCTCCGACGAGCAGGTCGATTTGATCCGCAGGGAGCTCAAGCACCTGAACGACAAGGACGTCGAACTGCGGATGTGGAAGCACACGCCCGGCGAAACAATGTTCGCGGTCGGGACCAGCGGCCGAAACCAGGGCGTCACCGACCTGAGCCCGCTGGCGGGGCTGAAGGCGTCGCAGGTCTCGCTGCGACACCTGACGGACCTCAAGGACTACAGCTTCTTGAAAGGGTCAACTGTCCGCCAGCTTGATCTAATGGGCTGCACAAGCTTTTCCGACGTTAGCGTTATCAATTCGATCGAGGGCTTAAATCATCTGATCCTTGATGAGACGGGAATCAGCAACCTCCGTCCACTGAGTATCGACAACCCGATGGAGTACGTTTCGCTGGAAGGTTGCCGTGCGTTGTGGTCGTTGAATGGCATCGGGGGCATGACCATCGAGTCGCTTAATGCGTCCGACTGCTGGCGGCTGGATGACATCAATGCCGTCGGCGAAGTCAAGGGGCTGGAAAAGCTCAACCTCAGCGAGACACCGATCCTCAGCCTCATGCCTTTGCGCGGGCTAGAGCTGACCGAGTTGGACATCCGGGACTGCGAGAAGTTGCGATCGCTCGCGGGCTTGGAGCAGATGGACAGCCTGCAGACCTTGCATCTGAGCGTGAATGGGCAGATCGATGCTGAGGAGGTCAGGCGCATCCAACGCCTGCTGCCCAACCTGACTATTCCCGGCGTCGATCTCTTGGCAAAGGCCCCAATCGATGAGCCAAAGGCTGGGCCCGATCCAAAGCCCAAGCCTGAGCCGGTGGATGACAATGTGCCGCTGGTGCGCAACGTCAAGGAGTTGTTGGAGATCAAGAGCGGGGCCGATCGGCTCAAGGCTTATTACAAGCTGCGCGACAGCTTGGAACCCTACTCCAACGATCAGAAAGAGCTGATCCGCTGGGCGTTTATTGAGAGCAACAATGCTCAAGAGGTCAACTTTCAACTCAACCAATACAACGACGCTTACACACTCGCGTTCCTGGATCGGTCCTTACGCGACAGGCCGAGCACGACAGACGCCATCACCGACCTTTCCGCGCTGTCGGGACTCAAGTTCGCGAGCCTGTCGTTTTACGGCTGCAAAAACCTAAAGGACTTTCGACCGATCGGCAAGATGACCATCGCACGTCTTACACTCGATAGCAGCGGGATTACCGATTTGGGACACCTCAACGGGGTCGCAGGCCTGCTGTATCTCGACTTAGGTGAAACCGGTATTACCAGCTTCCGAGGACTCAAGTTGGAGAGCCTTGATGCGCTGGACGTTAGCGCATGTGAAAACCTCGTCTCGCTGGATGGGCTGGAAGACATGTCGATCAAGAGCCTCACCGCAAGCCGATGTGAAAAGCTCAAAGATTTTTCAGCGCTCCGAAAGATCAAGGGTTTAGAAACACTCATCCTCGACAACACGGCGTTCCGCGACCTGCGCTATATCTCCGGGTTAGACTTAAAAACCCTGAACTTAAACGGCTGCAAGAATCTGACCGCGCTCGGGACGTTGACGAAGATGAATTCCCTTGAACGCCTGTACCTGTACGGCACGGGTATTTCAGAACGGGAACTCGACGGCCTCAGAAAAGCGCTGCCGAACACCCGGATCTCCGGCTGATCATCGTAAGGATCAACGCGTCTTCTAGCGCACCGGCACGGCATGCGAGATCATCCGTATTGAAGGAATACTCACTTTTAGGAGGCCGGGCATGGCAAAGAAGAAGGACACTAAATCGAAGCTAATCCCGATCACGCTGGCGGCGATCGGTTTATTACTGCTGGTGTTATTGGGCGGATGGCTGGCGGGTTGGTTCACACAGGCTCAGCCCGAGCAGCCGTCGGCCGAGGTGGAGCCATCAGAGGACTGTCGCGATATCGTCTACACATGGCCGCAGATCAAGCAACTCAAAGGCCGAGACGAGCAGCTCCGCCAGTACTACGCGCTGCGTGATTGCGAGGGTGCGAAGAAGCCGGACGACTTGATCCAGCAGGCGATGGCGTTCTTTAACGGCATGGACAAAGTCGATATCCGGATCGGTGCCGCGAGCCCAGGTCGCTACAGCATCGGGATCGGCGTCAACGGGCAAGATGGCAAGCGTCCCAATATCAACCTGCCGATCACGAATCTTGATGCGCTCAAAGGCCTGGATGTCGCATCGGTGATCATGACGAGCTGCCCGAACATCACCGATTTCGAGGCGCTGCGCGGGATGGACCTCGCGACCTTTAAAATACCTCGCTGCAAAGGCTTTTCTGACGCGAGCGTGCTGGCGGACATGCCCGGGCTGCGGCGTATCAACCTCTTTGACACCGGCGTGACCGACCTTCGGCCATTGATGCTCAAGGACGTCGATGAGCTGAGACTCGGCGGCAACCCCGGGCTGACCTCGCTCGATGGCTTGGAGGGCATGACCGCCCGTCTCTTGATCATCGATAAGGCTGAAGGACTCCTAGATATTTCCGCGTTGAGCCAAGTGAAGGTGACCGAACACCTGCATATCACCTTTGCCCCGTTCACCGACCTTTCGCCGATCAAGGACATGCCGCTACAGCGGCTGACGCTGTTGTCTACCGAGGGGTTTTCTTCGCTGAGCGCGTTGGACAAGATGTCGACGCTGAAGCTGCTGTTCCTTCGCAGCAAGGCGGCGGGCATCGACGCGGAGGTCGCACGGATTCAATCGCTGCGCCCCGACCTGGAGATCAGGCGCTAGTCTTCTTGCCCATGCGGACGACCTGCACGATGACGGCCAAGCCGATGAACGCACCGACGAGTCCCATGAGGTAGGGGCGGACGGAGGTTTCGGTCCCGGGGAAGTTCATGTTGGTTTCCCAGAGCGAGATGCCGCAGCCGATAGTGGCGACAACGATCGCGGCGACCATGATGATGTTGGCGATGAGCTTCTTGCCGCCCTGCAACATGTTCTCACCCATGAGTTTCGTGTTGTTCATCATCATGAAGAACGTGAGGTAGGCGACGGGCAGCAGGATCATCCCCACGCGGCTGGTTGGCACGGCGAGCCAGAACTTCGCATCGGGTACGGTCGACCAGAGGTAGATGAAGCCGAACGCACCGGTGAAGGCGGGAAGGTAGGACCCGACGCGGTGCATCGGGCCGCAGGTCTTGACGCCCAGCGCTTCGGAGAATGTGAAGCCGTTGATGAGCATGAGGATGATGATGGTGGAGATCGCCATACCGACGACACCCAGGCCGAAGACGGTCTGCGCGATGGTTTTGGAGCCGGTGACTTGTTCGAGCGAGCCGGCGAGCGCACCCGCGTCACGCTTGATGACCATGACGGCGAGCTGTTTGTCGGCGAGGTTGGAATTTGCGTCGATAAAATCAGTTAACTGAGTCTGCACTATTTCGGTGGGTTCCCCGATTGGAATCAGAGCGGCTGCTTCTTGCTCGGCCTTGGCTTGATCAAAGCCGTCTTGATCGATCGACATCACCAGCTTGTCCAGGTTCGCTCGCGCTGGCCCTTCCAGCATCGCAGCAGTGGTCGTCTCGTCAATGTTTGGCGCTTGAGCGTGGAACTGGCTGGCTGCGGCGATCACGACGCAACTCGTGGCCAGCAGGAACGGGATGAACAAACCGGTCGAGAGGTCGAACGTCGCCAGGCCGCGGAAGGTCTTGTCCCAGCCTTTACGGAGCATGGAGTAGGGCAGCAGGAAGGTCATGTTGATCCCGACTGCGGTCGCGGCCGCAGCGATCATCGTGTTCTTCTGGATGCTCACGACTTCGGCAGTCCAGTATTCGGAGTTAGATGAAGCCTCGATGTAAGGCCTTAATGCCTCAGCGGGTTGGGTGAGTAGGGAGAAGTCTGGAATGAAGCCACCGAGGACGGCCCCGCCATCGAGTTCGCCGTTCATGCCTAGCGCGACGACGACGCCGAAGAAGGCGAGGACGATGAAGGCGACGAGGATTTTGAGCAGGATCTCAAAGAGCTTGATGCCCCAGCCGCCTGCGTCGTAGAACCAGATCACGACGCCGGCGATGACGAAGAGGATCGCGGTGCAGGCTGCGTCCGAAAGATTGAGCCCAAGGTTTTGCTGCATTGCCGCAGTGCCCAGTGAGAACTGGGGCATGGCCCAGACGAGGTTGGCGATCATCGCGGCGCCGAGCCAGCCCCAGCCCAGGACGGGGTTGACGTGTTTGTTGATGGCGTGGAAGGGTTTCTCGCCGGTGGAGAGGGTGACATAGGCGATGGCACTGAGCATGACAATGCCGAGGATCATCATGAGCGGCTGGAGCCAGAGCATGTCGTAGCCGCCGATGACGCCGACGTAGAGCGAGCCGGCGAGCGAGCCACCGCCGAGGGTGATGGCGGATTGGAGCCACCCCGGGCCGGAGAGTTTGGTGAAGACGCCGAGCTTGGGCCAAAAGCCTTTGCCCTGAACAGCGGCGAGCGTGGCGCGGTCTTGTTCAACTTTATTCATGTCGCTCATGGTGCAGGCCTTGATCCATAGTGAATGAGATGGGAGTAACAGGATAAACGCCAAGCCCATGCGTTGCATGTCTGATCCGAGATCCGGGTCATCGGCAACCACCGCGTCCGTTTATCATGGCCCCGTGGACAAAGCCTCATCTCAACCCGCAGGCGGCTATACCCTCGACGACCACCCCTTCGCCTCAAGGGGCGGATTAAAGCTAGACGCGGCGTTGGCTGAGTCCGGCATCGATGTCACGGGGATGAAATGCGCGGACCTGGGCAGCTCGACAGGCGGGTTTGTGTCCTGCCTGCTGCATCGCGGGGCAAGCAAGGTCTACGCGGTCGATACGGGCTATGGCGTGCTGGACTATGGCCTACGGCAGGACGAGCGGGTGGTGGTCATGGAGCGGTCCAATGCCCTGCACGTCGATCCCCCGGTGGAGGTCGTTTCAGCGGGCGGGCTTGATCTCGTCTCGATCGATCTGGGCTGGACCAAGCAAGACAAAGCACTCGCCGCGGCACTCAAATGGCTCAACCCGGGCGGCCGGATCATCACCCTGATCAAGCCGCACTACGAGCAGCCGCGGGATACGCCCACGCAGCGTGGCAAGAAGCAACCCAAGCCCGAGCCCTTGACGCTGGAGCAGTCCCACAGGATTACCCAGCAGGTGCTCGACGCGGTCGCGGCAGACCCCTCGCTGAGTCTCCATGTGCTGGGCTGGTGCGACAGCCCGATCCGCGGGGCCAAGGGCGGGAACCTCGAACAACTCGCTTGGCTTGAGCGGCAGGCGTAAAGCCCTATGATTGTTGAGCATTCCGGATCGCCGGAGCTACCCCGGACCATCACACGGAGCCTGCCTTGATCTCCAGTTGCACCCACTGCGGAGCCCAATACCAACTGCCCGACAAGATGCTGGGCAAGCAGGCACGCTGCAAAGCCTGCAAACGCTTGTTCGTCATCGTCCCCGGCGAACACGAAGTTGATCTGCCCGAGCCCACCGGCTCAACCGCGCAGATGAACCCCGTCGGCGGCGACGAAGACGGCCTGGACGCGCTGGCCAGTGCAGCAAGCGGCGCTGACTTCGCCCCCACCCCGCGCGCCTCATCTCGCTCACGACAACACGACGAAGACGACGAGCCGCGCGGGCGACACCGTATGGCCAAGGGCGCACAAGCCGCCATGGCCATGGGCATCACCGCCTGCGTCTTCACCGCCGCGGGCGTCGTGCTCATGATCATCGCCATGGTCAATGGTGAGGACCAGAGCCTGATGGTCACCCTCGGCATCATCACGATCGGTCTGCTGGCCATCGGCGCGGTCTTCTCCATGATCGCCATCGTCAACGGCACGTCCGCGATGAGCAAAATCCGTAAGGCGCGACACCCCCTGAACGGGCGAAGCCAGGCCTCCACCGGCAGCCTCACCGGGACCATCGCCCTGAGCCTGGTCTTCATCTGCGCGATTACCATCGGCATCTTCTTGGCCAAGCGGGGCGGGATTAAGTTCCAGAAAGAAATTATCGAGCCCGCCAGCGTGATCCAACCCTTCGATTGGACCGCCTAATCGGCTGGACCCTCAAAAGCGCATCAATTCGCAAACCCACAGGCTCGGTGCCGCGTATGAAATACTCGCACCGCGAACCGTAGAACCCTTTGAACCCTCCACAGGACCCCTGATATGACCCCATCCCGTACCGGATTGTCACGTTTGTTCCCCGCCGCCACGCTGATCGCGGCGTTGGCCCTGCCGATGACCGCTTGTGCCCAGGCCCAGGCCGTTGAAGAAGAACCCGCCGACAATGTCGCGGTCGAGGTAGAAGTCGAGGCGACGAAAGAGCCATTGAAGACGGAAAAGGCTGAAAAAGCTGAAAAAGACGAGGAAAAAGAAAAGACCCCCGAAGAGATCGCCAAAGAAGAAGCCAAGAAAGAACTCGATAAGCTCCAGCAGGAGGCCCAGCTCCGCTCAGCTCGACTCGCTGCTGAGCTGACCCCGCTCAAGGAAGAGAAGCAGAAGATCGAGGCCGAGCTCGCCCTGCTCAGTGCCAAGCAGCAGGAAGCCCACGCCGAGGCCAAGCTCAAAAAAGAACAAGCCGACTTCCTCGCCTCGCTCCGCCTTGCCGAGATGGCCCGCGAAATGCAAGCGATGCAGCAGCAGCTCCAGAAGATGCAGACGCAGATGCAGATCGAAAATCTTGAGCAGCAAAAAGAAACAACCGCGCTGGCTGCAGCCAACGCCAAGCTCGCCGCTCAAGCCGGCACGCTCCAGGCCGAGCTCATGCTGGTCCAAACCAAACGCGGTGCCGCATCCATCGACAAAGACGAGATGCAGTACCCCACAAACCCGCTGAAGGACGGCGTCCTCACCATCTCCGACCGACGTATCCCGCTTAACGGCGCGATCGGCGGCGGCAGCGCCGACTTCGTCACCGAACGACTGCACTACTTCAATAATCTCAGCGAAAAAGCACCCATCTTCATCGTCATCGATAAGTGCCCAGGCGGATCGGTCCTGGAAGGCTTCACCATCGTCACCGCGATGAAAAACTCCAAGGCCCCTGTCCACGTCGTCGTCAAGCAATACGCCGCGTCGATGGCCGCGGTCATCACGACCCTGGCCGACCACTCCTACACCTACCCCAACGCCATCATCCTGCACCACCAGATGTCCTCGGGCATGCGTGGCAACCTGACCCAGCAAAAAGAACAGCTCGAAGAAGGCTTCGAGTGGGCCAAGCGTTTGGCCGTGCCTGTCGCAGAAAAAATGGGCGTGACCTATGACGAGCTGACCGAGCTGATGTACAAGAACAACTCGGACGGCGACTGGGCCGAGTTCGGCGACAAGGCCAAGAAACTCAACTGGGTCGACAACGTCGTCGAAGAGATCCGCGAAACGGCATTAGTCACCGCACCCGTCGACAACCGCATGCCGATGTTCTTCTTCGAGGCCGACACGCCCGAAAAAACCAAGGCCTTGGCCACGACGCTGCCCCGGCCCTTCACCCAGGCCGAGCTCTTTCATACACCCCCGATTGAAAAGACCGTGAAAGACGGCAACGGCAACACGTACTACGAGCTGCCCCCGCTGACGCCTTACGACTACTACTTCCTGCACGACCCCGAAGGCCGCTACCGCATCGCGAAGTAAGACCGGCACGGCCGTCTGCCCGAACGAGAAGTACACCGCTTATAGATCAGCCCCCGCCGCAAAGGCGGGGGTTTTTTCTGCGCAGGCTTGAATCGATCGCTGGCCCCTCGGAAATCCCCAAAATGGTCCAATTCCTCAAAAGTAAAGACCGACCAATGAAAAAGTAGAAATCCTTGGCACGGGCGCAATACGTGGTGCCGATGACATTGCTAGAATATCGATCCCGTACGGGGCGTAGCTCAGCTTGGTAGAGCGCCTGCTTTGGGAGCAGGAAGTCGTCAGTTCAAATCTGGCCGCCCCGATTAGAAAATCCGTGTCCATATATGCAGGGTTTTAAATAGGGGAAAACCGCACAGCGACCTACGGATGTGCCGTAGACGGGCGGCAGAATCTATGAACGCGTCGCAGTGCGTGCAATTGCAATCTGGCTGCCGCGACCTATATCAGTTCAGACAGCGGGCCGGACACATCGAGACCTTTGAGGTTCGCATCCAACTGCCCAAAGGTCTCGGGGGTCTGCATCCCCGCGGCCTGCATGAAGGTGAGGTACAGGTTGCCGATCGTGCGGTGGCCCTTCTCCTGATACTTGGGGTACTGGATATACC
>JARFRI010000088.1 GCA_029287335.1 Phycisphaera sp.
TGACCGCGGTGCCGTAGGCATAGAGCTCGGCCGCGCCGCTAGTGATCGCGCTGGTGGTGAAGCGGACGTTGACCACGGCGTCGGCGCCGAGTTGCTGGGCCTGCTGCATCATGCGCTCGACGGCTTGTCGGCGGGACTCGGTGAGCAGCTCGGTGTAGCCCTTGAGCTCGCCGCCGACCAGGTTCTTAAACCCGGCCATGATGTCCCGGCCCGCGTGCTTGGCGCGGATGGTGTTGCCCTGGACCAGGCCAAGGACCTGGGTGATTTGCCGGCCGTACACTTCTTCAGTATTTACAACGATCATTGGATGCCCTCAGTTTTATCGATTGCGTTTGACGATCCCAAAGCGATAGCATGGCGAAACGACAAGGCCGCGTCAATACAAGCAGGCCAGACGGGCCGTGAGTGGGTCAATCCCCGCGCCAAAAGCGTGGGACCAGCAGGACCAGCAAAGCGTAGACCTCCAGCCGGCCAAGGCACATCAGGGCGCTCTGGACCCAAAGCGTGGCGGGCTGCATCCAGCCATAGTTCTGGGTCGCGCCGACGCGGTGCAGGCCCGGGCCGACGTTGAGCAGCGAGGCATAGCTGGCGCTGCAGGCGGTCTGCACATCGATGCCGTTGGGCTCTTCGATCACCAGGGTGAGCATCGTGCCGATCGCGGTCAGGAGGATCAGCATCGCGAAGTAGACGAGCACGGAGAGCTTGGTGTCGTCCTCGATGAGGTTCTTGCCGACTTTGATCGGCCGAACAACGTTGGGCCGAAATGCGCGTTCCATCGCGGCGAAAAGAACCTTGAGCAGGATCCAGAAGCGAAACACTTTGAAGCCCCCTGCCGTTGATCCGCCGCAGCCGCCGACCAGCATCATGCCCATGAGCAGCGACAGGCTGAGCATCGGCCAACTGTCATAGTCCGCGGTGCCAAAGCCCGTGCCGGTCTGCAGCGAAGCGGTCTGGAAGGAGGCGTAGCGCAGGGAGGTAAAGAGCCCGCCTTGGACATCGGTGCCAGCGGTGGTTTTGTAGGCCACGCCGATGAGGTTGAACGCGATCACGACCGTGACCAGGATCTTCAATGCAAGGTAAATGCGCAGCTCAATATCACCAAGCACCGCATTCCATCGGCGTTGGACCATGTGAAAGAAGACGACGAAGTTGACGCCGGCGATGATCATGAACAAGGTCAGGATGAGATCGACGGAGATCGAGTTGAACCCGCCGACACTCGCGTCATTGGTGCTCAATCCGCCGGTACCCATGACGGAGAGCGCGTGATTGACCGCTTCGAACCAGGTCATCGCGCCGGTCGCGCTCAGCAGGAGGATGCAGGCGACGGTGAGCCCGAGATAGATCAGCCAGAGGACGCGTGCGGTTTCGGTGATGCGCGGGCGGACGCCGCCTTTGTCTGCGGTGGACTCGACGGAGAACATTTTTTTGCCCGCCGAGCCGACCATCGGCAGCACCGCGACGAAGAGCACAACGATGCCCAGCCCGCCGAGCCAGTGGGTCAGCGATCGCCAGAGCAGCATCCCCTTGGGCAGGTCGATGATCTTGGAGTGTTCGCCGCCCAGGACGGTCGCGCCGGTGGTGCTCAGGCCGGACATCGCCTCGAAGTAGCAGGCGGAGAAAGTGCGGAAGGGGTGGTCGGGGTGCGAGTTTCCGAGGTGCGCCCAAAGCATATACGGCAGCGCGGCCAGCGCCGCGCCGAGGACCCAACTGGTCCCCACGAGCAGCATCGCCTCCCGCCGAGCCAAGGCCCAGTCCTGGTCGTGCTTGCGCGTGAAGAACCAGATCGTGCCGCCAAGGATCCCGCCGATCGCGGTGGAGATACCCAGCGCTCGGGCGGCCATCGCTTCGCCTGCGTCGGCCTCGCCACCCAGGACGAGAAACAACTCGTAGAGCATCGTCGCGGCAAGCGCCATGCTCATCACCAACATCAGCAGCGCGAGTTGTCGGGCGACGAAGCGGTAGTTCATGGCGAGGGCTTGGCTGTGTAGACCGCGTGAATAAAAAAGCGGCGCTCTAGCACCGCAGCGATAGATTAGCAGGGACTAGGGAATCGGGAGTAGGCAATAGGCAAAGGCAATTCAGAAACCGACTCCCTATTGCCTAGTCCCGATTCCCTGCGGACTAAACATCCAACGCCACCGTCGACCGCTTGTCGTGCTTGAAGCCGAAGAGCTTGTTAAGTTGCTTCTCCACCTCGGCCGGCCCGAGGATGATCGCCACATCGCCGGGCTCGAACTTGTCCTGTGCACCGGGGACATACACACGGTCGCCCCGGCTGATCGCCGCGACCAGGCAGTGCGGCGGGAACTCGATCTCGATCAACGCCTTACCCGCCACGCCCTTAGCCAACTCCTCGCCCAAGTAGACCTCATACAACTCGGCCACCTCACGCGACAATGTCGCCAGGTGCCGCAGCGGACGGGCGTCCAGCAGGCGGATAATCTCGTTGACGGCGGTCGCGCGCGGGCTGAACGCACGATCGATCCCGATGTGCTCAAGCAGGTGCAGGTACGTCGGCCGCTGCATCACCGCGATCGCCATCGTCGCGCCGCGTGTCTTCGCCAACGCGGCACCAAGGATGTTCGTCTCTTCGTCGTCCGTTGCCGCGACAAACGCGTCGGCCTGATCGACGCGCTCTTCCTGAAGAATATCTGAGTTGATCACGTCGGCATTGATCACCGTGATGCCATCGAGCTTCTCGGCCAACTCAATGGCGCGGTCCTCGTCAGCGATAAAGTGACGGACCGAGGCACCGACGCGCTTGAGCTCTCGGCTTAGCCAAACGCTCTGCGTCGAGCCGCCCATCACCATGATCCGGCGTCGGCCAGCGTGCTCGGGGTTGTAAAACTTGCTGGTCTGCTCCAGGCCCTTGGCCTCGCCGATGAGCGTGAGCAGGTCGCCGGCCTTGATGACCGAGTCGGCCTTGGGGACGAACGAGCGGTCGGGCCGTTCGATACACGCGATCAACGAGGTGCCCGGTGCCTTGAGCTCGCGCAGCTTCACGCCGACGGCCTTGCTCGACTCGCTGACCGCGATGCGCTGCATCTCGATCAAACCTTGGGCAAAGTTCTCGACAGCCAGCGCGCCGGGGCTGCGCAGCGCTGCGGCGATGGCCCGGGCCGTCGCGTACTCGGGGCAGACCAGATGGTCGATGCCCAGGTGCGTGGCGTAGTTCAGGCCGCGGTCCTCGTAAAAGCCCGAGCGGTGGACCCGCGCGATCGCGGTCTTGCAGCCCACGCCCTTGGCCACCGAGGCGGACAGGAGGTTGACCTCGTCGTTATTGGTGGCCGCGATGAGCAGGTCCGCCTTATCGACGCCTGCCTTGAGCAGCACCTCGGCCTGTGCGCAGTCGCCGAGCATGGAGCGCACGTCCATCATCTCGTCGATCTCCGCGAGACGCGAAGGCGACTGATCCAAAATCGTGATGCTATGGCCCGATGCCGCGAGGACCTCAGCCGAGTGCCGACCGACCTCGCCCGCGCCGCAGATGAGAATATTCATAGTGCGGATTGTACCGGAGCCGATTGCAAGCATCCCGAGAAACCGATGTGCGTCCCGGGTAACCACATATACGGGGTGGCCGGGGTGGAGGCTCGGCGACCCCCCGGAACGAACCCCTCTCTCGGAGATCTATACAACTCGTTCCGGGGGCTCGCGGACTGGACCCCGGCCACCCAACGGCCCCGGATCAAATCAGGGCAGCACGCCCGGCAACCCGAAGATGGTCGCGCCGGCGTAATCGGGCTGTGGCGGTTCTTCCTTGAGCGTCGGGCCGGGCACGACGCCCAGCTTGCGGAAGCGGTTGGGGATGCTGGGGTTCTCATCGTTTATGTAGTACGCCCATTTCAACGCCTGGACCGCTTTGCTGTAGTCGCCCAGGCCCTCGTAAAACTCGGCCAGCTCGATGTAGATTTTTTCGGTCTCGTTCCGCGAGAAGAAGGCGGCCTGTCGGTACGCCAGCGCCGCGCCGTCGATGTCGTTCGCCTTGGCGAGGAAGCGGGCCTTGCGGGCGTAGTCTTCCCAGCCCTCGTAGCGAGCGATCTGCGCATCAAGGAACGCATAGAGCTGGTCGTAGAGTTCTTGCTGCTCCAAAGACCGGGCCAACTCGTCGAGGATCTTCGGCGTGTGCTCGGCGCTGCGGTCCTTCACCGCCAACGCCAGCTCCAATTGGGACTGTGCCTCGACGGGCCGCTGCATGCCCAGATAGATCACGCCCATGAGGTAGCGCGCCTCCCAGTCCTGCGGGTCGTTGTACCTGTCTCTTATACACATCTGACGCTGCCGACGATCCAACTCTAGTGGGG
>JARFRI010000168.1 GCA_029287335.1 Phycisphaera sp.
GGTGTCCCCGTGGCAAAAACAGCAGAGACGGCCCCGGCTGCACCGGTAACAAAGGAACGGCGATTGATCTTCATGATTGATGCAGTTTCAATTAAAACGAACCATTCGTCTTGCTAGGTGTGCAACGCAAGGCGACACGGAGGTGCTCGCCGGTCGATGCCGCCTTCATCGCCTCGCGGAGCCCACTCAACGGGTAGACCGCACTGACGATCTCGTCAAACGGCAGGCTGTCTGCGTGCAGGTCGATAAAGGCCATCGCCCGAGCGAGGTGCTCTGGGCGGTAGTTGTGGATGCCCATCACAGACAGGCAGTTCTTTGTCAGAAGGTCGGCGGGGATATCGAACCGAGCGTCAGCCGTGACCAGGCCCGCGACAAGGTATCGGCCGCCCTTGCGCAGCAGCCGCGCGCCGGGCTCGATGACCGCATCGGACCCACAGGCCTCGAACACAACATCAACGCCATGGCAATGTGTAAACGCGTTGACCAGGTCCGTCAAGGCTTCGCCTGTCGATTCGGACAGGTCCACCGCGATATCCGCTCGGAAGCGCTCAGCAATACGCAGCCGCTTTGCGTTGACATCAACGACAATCACCTTCGAGGCGCCCAGATCTTTACAGATGGCTGCAAGGTAGATCCCAATCAAGCCAGCCCCTTGGATCAGAACGGTTTCCCCGGCCTGCAGGCCGACCGTCTCAATCGCATTGAACGCGGTCGCGAGGGCGCAGTTGGCTGGAACGACGAACACGGGATCGAGATGTTCGGGCACTTTGAAGATCGCTGTGCCAGGATGTAGCACAATGCATTCAGAGAAGCCGCCTGAAAGTGGTTGGTTGCCCTCGCACGTGCAGTGCCCGTACTTGTGAAGCTTCAAGCACTTTTGTGGCAGGTTCTTCTTGCAGTAAAAGCAGTTCCCACACGATGCCATGATTGACCAGGTGATCAGGTCGCCGACCGATAGTAGTTCGCCTTGCCAGTCGGAGAGGCCGGGGCCGCCGATCTCCGTGATCCGACCGACGATCTCGTGGCCGAGGATGAGCGGGGCGGGCTCCTCGCGTCGTCCATGGACCGTGTGAAGGTCCGAACCACAGATCGAGCTGAGCACAACATCGCAAACAACCTCGCCCGCCTTGGCGATGGGCCGATCGAATGACTTGGAAACAAAGCCCTCTGGCGCGCCTTGAAAGACCCAGCCTGTTGCTGTCGGCTCGTGTGCCGGGACGACCACTCTCTCAAACGGCGGGAGCTTGGCTCCGGCTCGACGCGGAGAACCATGCGGCGGGATTGGCGTGGGCGCGGGCTTCATAAAGAATAATATATCCCGCACTTTGCCGTGCACAATCCGTTTGCATCAAATACTAACCAACAGCGTGTTACCAAGGCAATGAATAAGACTTTAGGCTGGTCATGAAACGCATCGCTTCTGCGACACCTTCCTTGATCCCTAGGCCAGAGTCTTTTATGCCGCCAAATGGAGAATATTCAATCCTATAGCCCGGTACCTGATTGACGTTTGTCGTGCCGGAATCGATCTCGCGGACGCAACGCATCGCGTCTTGCAGATTGTTGGTGACGACGGCGCTGGAGAGACCGAAGGAGCCGGCGTTGGCGTAAGCGATCGCGTCATCCAGGTCCTTCACGCAGATCACCGGCGCGAGCGGCCCAAAACTCTCGGCCACCACCATCTCGGTCTCGCGCGGGACATTGATCAAAACAGTCGGCTCAATCTGCGCGCCCTGCCGATGCCCGCCAAGTAGGACCTCCGCGCCATCTTGGACCGCCAGGTGGATCCGGCCCTCAAGCAACTGCGCGGCCTGCTCGTCGATCACCGTCCCAACACGGGTGGCTTCGTCTGCTGGGTCACCACACTTGTAGGTCCCGGCAAGCTCGACGAACTTCTCGACGAACACGTCATGGATCGCTTCGTGTACTAGCGTCCGCTTGACCGCGGTGCAGCGTTGTCCTGAGTTGCGGAAATTGCCTTCGCAGGCAAGTTTCACCGCGAGGTCCATGTCCGCGTCCGGCAGGATGATCAGTGGGGCGTTGCCACCGAGCTCGAGGCAGAGCTTCTTGTAGCCCGCAATCGAGGCGATGTGTTTGCCGACGCTTGTTCCGCCGGTGAATGTGACCAGCGGGATACGCTCGTCGCAGATCAGCGGCTCGACGACGGTATCGATCGGGGCCAGAAAGACCGACAGCATCCACTCGGGCAGCCCGGCTTCATACAGCAACTCGCAGAACCTCAGTGCGGTTAGCGGCGTCTTCTCGCTCGGCTTGAGTAGTAGCGGCGTGCCGGCCGCGATCGCGGGGGCAACCTTGTGGGCCACTTGGTTCAAGGGGTGATTAAACGGCGTGATCGCAAACGCGATCGGTAGAGGCTTGCGAAATGTATAGATCCGTCGGCTCTCTTCGGATGGCGAGATGTCGCATGCAAAGGTGTCCGAATCATCCTGCATCAACAGCATCGCAGCGGACTTGAGCACATCCATCGCCCGACCAACTTCATACCGCGTTTCACGAACGCACAACCCGGTCTCAAGCCGAATCAATGACGCAAACGCTTCGGCTCGCTCAGACAGCAGTTGTCGGGCGCGTTCGAGTATCTCGTGCCGGCGATATCGGCTTAGCGGCTTTTCAGACGTCTGCCGATGCAGTACACGATCGACACATCGGTCGGCTTGGTCGCGTGTGACTTGAGAGACGGTCCCCGTTAATGAATTGTTCCATGGATACGTGACTTGAATCGGTGTGCCCGCAGAAACCGCTTCTCCGCAGAGGTAAGACGGGAGCTCGAATGGCAACGTCAAATTGGAATCATTCGTCATCGCTCTGGCTCCACCACGGATTGCTTATACGGTGCCGTTGCAGGCAAAATCGAAGATATCGAAGTTTCTTGGATCGCCCGCAGCACGTGCGGCATAATCCTGACTCAAAGGTCGCGACAGTAATAGCGGGACCATTTCTTCATACCGGCCGCCGTGGCTGCGCAGTGTTCGGCTGAGCTTTGACAGGTCGTGGTGTTCAGGCCTGCGGCCGAGTACAACATCACGCCCTGAAAAAACATACAGATCGCCGATACGGTCCGGTGCCAGTTCGCATTTCGCTGCCGCAAGTTCTCTCGTGTACACCTCGGTAACGCCATCAAGTGCGAAGATCCAGTCCCCGACTTCTCGAATTTGCGGGTCTCCGATATGCCCTTCGGGCAGGTGGACCGTCACCGCGGAGCCGAGTGCGCCGTGGTGGACGACGTAGGGGTCTGTGATCGGGCAGATGACCCGGAAGCCGCTACCAAATCGTTCTTCCAGCATCAACTCCAGATAGAGCACGGTCGGCCGGCCTTCTCGATCGCACTTTGCGTTCATGCCATGGTCGGCGGTCGTGGCGACAATCGCGCCGTGTTCGAGGAGCTTGCCGATTTGCTCATCGAGCTGCTGATAAAACGCAAGCGACTCGGGCTCGTCAGGCGCGTAGGCGTGCTGTATGTAGTCGGTCAGTGAAAGGTAGAGAAAGTCTGCGAGCCCTTCTTCGATGAGTTTCACCCCCGCGTGGAGTACGTACACGC
>JARFRI010000274.1 GCA_029287335.1 Phycisphaera sp.
TGTGTATAAGAGACAGCCTCGGGATCATGCACATCGTCGTGAATCGTTTGTTTCGCTTCTGCGTGTTGCCACGGCGCGTGTACGCCATCGCCGGGCGAGAAGAACGCCCCGACCGTCAACCCAAACCCCGCCAGGATCGACAGCACGCAGATCGGCCCGGCGAGCTTCTTCATGCTCGGCATCAGGCACAACGCGGCGCACAGCACGGCACCGATCGCAGCGATCCACGGGATGTAAATGGCGTTCTCAAGCATGAAACAAGGGGGCAGGGGCCAAGGGGTCAGGGGTCAAGTTCAAACCATCCAATGAAGCGCCGCGGCTTGCCGCGCGACTAATCTCAAACTCATCCGCTCATCGCGGACCACGCGCCCGCATCCAGGGTCCGTCGTCGACGGAACAGTAGTACAACCAAACCTAACGCCAGCGCCGCTTCCGCCGCCGCGATGGTTAACACAAAAATCACAAACGTCTGCCCGGTCACGTTGCTATGGAACATCGCAAACGCGACGAGCGAGATCACCACGCCCTGGAACATCATCTCCGTGCAGAGGAACATGATGATCAGGTTGCGTCGGGTGACGAAGCCGATCATGCCCAGCACGAACAGGATTGCCCCGGTCATGAGGAAGTGCGACAGGGCTAGCGAAGATAAGGAAGCAAGCATTATGCAGCCTCCTTATTTAAATGCCGAGACACTGTCGCCAAGTCATGACGCCAAGACGCCAAGACGCCAAGACGCCAAGAAAGACAATTTGGATTGGCCACAAAAAGGCACAAGAAACACAAAAATGGATTCTTTTTTGTCCCTTTTGTGCCTTTTTGTGGCAAGTTTGCCTTGTTGTATTCCTTGGCGTCTTGGCGTCTTGGCGACTTGGCGTTAAAAACGAATTGTTTATCGAGTGTGTTGCTCATGCGCCAGTCTCCTTCGCGTTTGCAGCGCCGCGAATGAGTTCGTCTTCGTTGGGCACATGCGTCTTGGCGATGACGATCGCGCCGATCAGCGACACCAGCAGGATCACGCCCGCCAACTCGATGGCCAGGGGGTGCGACTCAAACAGGTCCAGCCCGACGCGCTCGGCGTTGCTGAGCTTGGTCGCAGAGGTGCTCGGCGAGGACGCCAGTTCCTGATTCGACCCGTCGGCCTTCAACGCCCGATCGGCCAGGTGCGTCTCGATCAGCTCGGCGTCGGTCTTCATCGCGGCCGCCGGGTTGGCCTGCAGCGGATTGGGCGAGTAGTAGACCGACAGCAGGACCGCCAGCAGCAGGAATCCCGCGGCACAGGCCCACATCGGCTCACGGGCGTAGCGGTCGTATTCGGGGATGTCTTCTTCGTGCTGCGGCTCGTTTTGCGACGCGAGCATAATGACGAACATGTAGGTGACCAGGATCGCCCCGCCATAGATGATGATCATGGCAAAGGCCATGAACTCGGCGTTGAGCACGAGCAGCAGCCCCGCGCTTGAGAGGACGACCATGATGAACCACAGGGCGGAGTAGACCGGCCGCTTGTGCGTGATGACGCGCACGGCCGAGGCGATGGCGATGAAGCTGAAGACGTAGTAGTAGGCGAACGCGACCGACGGCAGGCCGAGCTTGTCTTCGGTGATCTGCGTGATGAGGTCGGTGCCCAGCGCGACGCTGAGCCAGGCGACGCCCAGCGCGGTGATGGCGATGAGCCCACCCAGTGGCCGGAGGTTTCGGCCGGGTCTTGGCATCAACAGCACCAGTGCGAATGCACCGAGCACGGAGGCTACGAAGAGGAGGATCGGGGTTAGTATCACGCTGGTGGCACGGTTCTTGGTCGGTTGGCCGGCGGACCGGCCCGAGACTGCACAGACGCCGAAAAACCGGCCCCTGAACGCAATGGAAAGGATACGGGCGGGGGGGCAAGCCAGCAAGCTGGAGGCGGTTTTGTTAACAGTTGACTTGCGGCATGGATATGCGAGAATTAGATGTAATCTAAATCCGGGAGGCAGTTCTGATGAATGCCAAAGTGATACAAGCCGAATTGCAGTCGAGCCCCTTCAAGCCGTTCGCGGTCGTTACGGCCTCTGGTGATCGGTACAAAGTGCTGCATCCCGAATTAGCTGTGCCAACCAAGCTCGCCCTTTTTGTCTTCGAGCGCGACAGCAATGATGAAATCGATCTGCCCGTGAAGATCGGCTATCCAAACATCACAGCGCTTGAGCCGATCGAACAAGCGGCGTGACGCGATCATCCGCTGCATGGTTTGTCGAACAAGACTGCCAAGGGTGGGTTGGCAGGGTTGCGTCGTGTTGATCGTGGTTAGCCGGCGGGCTTGTCCCGCCGATGGTGTTGATACGCGAAGACAGCGGCGGGACAAGCCCGCCGGCTAACGGGTGAATGCTTAGGTGCCTACCTCAACTCAGGCACCGCGTCACTGATTGCGTGGCGGTTTTGGCCCTCGCGCATCGTGGCAGCCTCGGGCATGATCGCACCGAGGCTGTGGCCGGTGCGTTCGGCTTCCTTGATCGCGTCGATCTTGTTGAGGTACGCGACCAGCGTCGCCACCACCGTCGCGTGGCTCCACGTCAGCGGGCTGACCGACAGCGGGGCGTTCGTCTCGGGGTGGACCTGCTCGGCCAGGCAAACCGAGGGCAACGCACGATCCGCGACCCACTCCAGGTACGGCGCGGCCTGCTTGACCTCGTCGCTGGTCGTGGCCTTGTCGATCTTGTAGTCCGCCATCCACAGGGTGCAGATGAACCACGGGTTGCCGGGGATGTTGTCGGTGTCCTGGCTGACCTGGTGGTAGTAGTCGTCCTCGTACCGGGCGACGCCACCGACGGGCGTCTTGATGGTCAGGCGGTCTTCGATGGCCTTCATCGTTGCGACGACGCGCTCGTCGTTGGCGGGCAACAGGCCCATCGAGAAGATGGCGAACATCGATGCGTCGAGGATCTCGTCGGGCTTGTGCTTGATCTCGCTGGGCACGGACCAGCCGCTGGCGGATTCGGTCACGCCCGGCAGCTTGTTGATCGCATCAGGCAGGGTCTGCCTCGGCTCGCGGTCATCGAAGATGTCGGCCATGAACTCCGCGATGCGATCGGTATCGACCGGCTCAATGCGTCGGAGGAATCGGCCATGCTTCGATGACCACATGTGCTTGCAGAAGGCGTCGCGGACCTCGCTGGCGGCCTTGGCGTAGCGGCGGGCACGCTTGGTGTCGCCGAAGCACACCGCGAACTGCCAGGCACTCTTGAGCCCGGCATAGACCGTCGCCACCGTGAACGCGTGGATGCCCCATCGCTCTTCCCACAGGTCGTAGCTGGGCAGCGGCAGCTTCGTGTCCGGGTCGCGGTAACGGACCAGGAACTCGGCGGCGGGCTGGACGAGCTTGACCCACAAGGGCCTGACAAACTCGATGTCGCGGTAACGGACGTAGTGCCTCCAGAGCGCCCAGATGACCAGCGCGGTCTCGTCTTCCTGGATCGGCATCTGCGGCCGGCCTTTGGCGTCGACCCAGGGGTGCCAACTGGAGGCGGGGCTGCCATCGGGCGTGTACTTGTGCAGGAACATGCCACGGCTGGAGATGACCTTGGCGCAGAACTTATAGAAGCTGCGCGAGACATCGGGGAAGCCGCCTGCCGCCAGTGCGTCGGCGACAAACGCGCCGTCGCGTGGCCAGAGGTACGAGTACGTGTCTCGGCTGAACTGGAGGTAGTCGCTGTCGTTGGCGGCGATGATCGCGCCGCCGTTGTCGATCTGGGTACGCACGGTCAGCAGCGATCGTTTGTAGAGGTCGTAGACTTTGTTGGAGAGTCCGGTGTCGTCGTCATCGCCGAACTCGGTGCGTGTCGCGGCGAGCCAGAGCTTCCAGTACGCGGTGGTGCGCTCGATGACGTTCTGCGGCCCTTCGCGGTGAAGGAACTTGTGGATGTCGACACACTCGTCGTAGTTCTTGGCGCAGCCGATGACGAGGTAGGCGACACGCATGTCGTTGGCCGGGAGCTGGACCGAGCAGAGGATGGTCGAGTCGACGGCGCCTTGCGCGATGGGGTTCATGCCCAGTTGGCCGTCTTCCGCATCACGCCAGGTGCCTTCCGCGCCGCCAAAGCCCGCGTTGCCGGTGGCGTATTGGTCGGTCTGTTGTTCGCCGTCGAGGTAGAAGCTCGAGGTGATGTAGCGTTCTTTGCGGTAGTGGATAACGCTGCGGAGCTGCGGGTCGTAGTAGGCGGTGTCGCCGACCTTGAAGCCATACATCTGAAAGTCGTGGTGGTGCAGCAGCCGGACCTCGCGGTCCTCATCGGACAGGTTCACGACCTCGATCCGCCGGACCATGATCGGCCGGTGGTAGTCCACAACGTCGCTACAGATCAGCTTGATCATCAACTCGTCGTTGACCATCTCGACACGCGTGGCGAGGGTGTCATCTTGGTACTTAAGCGAGATGTCCCAGCCCTTGTCGGACCAATACATGCGCTTTCGGCGTTTCTCTTTGGAGTCTTCCTCGAGACGCTGCTGCGGGATCGTCCCCCAGACGCCGAAACGACAGGGCTGGCCCCCGGCGTGGTTCTCTTGGCCCACGTGCGGGAAGTACAGGTCACGGATTTGGTAGTGCTGGTCAAAGGTGACGAGCATCTGCCCGTTGCCGACCGGTATATCGCGAGGCATCCTTGCTCCGAGATCGAGGATGGATAAGTAAGCAGGCCGACCGAGTCATGCCGTGCGGGGATTGTAGAGACTTATCGTCCATCGGGGAGCAAGAACTGAAGGGTAGACAAACCCAGGTCGTCAAATTTGTATCGGCAGCGCTCCGGCCGGCGGCGCTACTGGGCCTGGGCCGCTTCGCCGGGCTCGGCCTCTTGCTCTGCTGGTTCAGCTTGCTCCGCGGGTTCTTGGTCGGCCTGGTCCTTCTTTTCGAAAAGCTTCATCACCACCGTCGGCGGGGTCTCGCTCTGACGCGGGGCGAACGTGGAGTTGTGCCCGCTTTCCGATTCGCGCACGAGTACCAGTGTCACCGTCCCGTTGGTATCCGCACGCAAGAACGACAGAAGCAGGTCCGAGGTGAACTGCACCGATTCGTCCTGCTCGGTCGAGAACGTGCCAAGGATCGAGACCTGCCTGCGGTTGAGCAGGTTCGCGTTACGCCGATCGATGATCGTGTCCTCGGCGTTGGGGTCGTAGGTCTTCTCGGCGAACTTTTCATCCTGCTCGTCTTTGTCGTTGACGCCATAGACACGGAATCGCATCGCCTTGTTGTGATCGCTGAAGTTCACCGGCTCCAGCTTGAGCCCGGCCACGCGGACGCCCTTGCCAAAGTCTTCGCTGTCAAAGCGGATCAGGGAGATGCGGTCCAGCTTGTGCTTCTCGCGGCTTGAAACGTTCTTGGGGTGGATGCCACCTTCCTTGACGGCCTTGTCGGTGCCACGCCGAACGCTCAGGTCTTGCGACGCAACGACCTTGGTCAGGCCATCATCCTTCTCGCCTTCGTTTTCATCCGCTTGTGCGGGGATTATGAAAAGTAACAGCAAGACAGTTGTAAATAGCGTGGCAGGGCGTGTGATGTGCATGATGTGCTTCCTAGTATGAGGCGATGCATCGATCTTAGCGTCGCTCTCGGTCGAGAGAAAGCACGGGCGGGGAAGAGCTCGCCATATCGCTGGCTGTCCCGCGATCAATCAGGGCTGAGGGTCGCGGTGGAGTTGGTATAGACGAGTCGGGCGTTGGCGTTGCGTATACCGTTGATCGGTGCCGCGTCGTGGAACAGGTGGTCGTTTACGTAGGTCGGCCCGTTGCTGTAGCTCGTGGTGAAGTCGTCTGCGGCGTTGCCGAAGGTCACGCTGCCGTCGTTGCGAAGAGCGCTGCCGGACCACCGCTGGCTTTGCGGTTCGGTCCAGATGCTGTGGAAGTTGATGACGGTGGGGTCGATGACGCGTCCGCTGGTGCCGCTGTCGGCGATCGCGCGGTCGGACATCACGATGGCCTGTGAGTTGGCGGTGTCCTGCCACTCTTTGCCACGCCGCGACGGTTGCCATTCCTGAGTCGCCCGGACGGGGACCCAACTCTGCGTTGTGTTGCCGATGAACGTGATCTCGAGCATGGAGAAGGAGCTGTTGGCCCCGCCCACGTTTTGACCGGTGGTGATGCTGATGTCCGGCAGTGTCCTGGTCTCATCGCCGGGGCTGATGATGTACTCCGGCGGGAAGTAATCAGACTCGAGCATGACCGCGAGGCGGCGCGCGTGGTTAACGCCCAGCCCGCCGTTGCGGTACGTGGAGTTGGAGGTGCTGTGACCGATGGTCCCGTCCTCGAGCGGCTGGCCGGAGCTATCGACGCCGGGGTACCAGGACTTGTTCTCTTGCGCGAAGGCAAACATGCCCTGATGGATCCCGCGCATCTGCGTGCTGCTCTGCATTTGGCGGGCCGACTCTCGGGCGCTGCTCAGGGCGGGCAAGAGGATAGCAATAAGTAGCGCGATGATGGAGATCACCACGAGCAGTTCGATCAGCGTAAAACCTCTACGCATTAAGACTCCCAAATCGAGAAGGGGTACAGATTGTCGCGGCAACCGCCGCATGCTCAGCGTCGGCGACGCGCGATGAGCAGGCCACCCATGCCAAGCAGGGCGAGGGACGAGGGTTCGGGGACGGCGACATTGAGAAGGCCGGTGCCAGTGATGAGTGCTGATG
>JARFRI010000279.1 GCA_029287335.1 Phycisphaera sp.
TTGTTGCCCAGCGCGACTGGGAGCGGTACCACGTTCCCAAGCATTTAGTCATGTCGATCATGATCGAGGCGGCCGAGCTCATGGAACACTTCCAGTGGGTCGGCGTCGAGTCTGTCGAAGACGTCAAGGCCGACAAAGAACGCATGCAACAAGTCCGCGAGGAACTCAGCGATGTGCTGGCCTACACGCTGTCACTGGCCAACGCACTCGACATCGATGTCAGCTCGGCCTACGAAGCAAAGATGAAAAAGAACGCGACCAAGTACCCGGCCGACGAAGTCAAAAACTGGGACTGAATTAGCCACGGATGAACACGGATAGTCACGGATTAAAGAATTGATCTGCGAAAATCCGTGTGCATCCGTGGCTAACAAAACGAATCAGAGAAGAACTTCCGCGCCAGGCTCGATCTTGCTGGGCAGCTTCTTGCCCTTCAAATCGTCCGGGTAGATCGCGGTGATCTGCGGGATCTCGATGACCGCGTCGACGCTGCCATCATCCTTTCGCGGGATCTTCACGCGGTTGGCTTCGAGCCAGCGGGCGGCGCGTTCGGTTTGCAGGCGCTTGCTCGACTCGGCACTGTCCTTGGCGGGCTCCTCACCCGCTGGTGTGTCCGCGTTCTTGATCGGGGCGAACTCATCGATGCGATCCGTCTCGTAAACGATCGAAGCACTGGCCAAGGGCAACGCATCAAAGACAAACGTCTCGAGCTTGATCGCGTTGGGCGTGCTCGGCTCGATCGGCTCGGCCGACTCCATATCGATGCAGGCGACCTTCTTTTCCGCGCGGTTCCATGGCAGCGCGAACCCGCCGGAGCCGGTCTCGGTCGGGCGGGTGTTGAGCTTCTCGATGAAGTCGATGCGGATCGCATGCGTCGCGGTGTTACCGCACTTGTAGACCAACTCGCCGGCGTCGTCGCGTTCTTCGGCCAGTTCGTCGGGGAGATTGGTGTACTCGATGACGGAGGTCTTGCCGTTAACGATGCAGATCACGCCCATCTTTTCCTTGGGGTAGGCCTTGGGCAGCATCTTGGAGGACATCTCGGCCTTGTCCAACTCGTGAAGCCCTAAGAACAGCGGGTCGATCATGCGGACGTTGGGGTTATCGACCTGGGTGTACGACAGTTGCGTGATGCCGCGCTGGTGCATGTCGGACAGTGCCCCGGAGGTGTAGAGCGCTTTGAGCGATCCGCCGTGGCCGTTGGGCGACAGCGCGATGGCGTCTTTGCCGGCCATGAGCACCTTGCCGGTGTTCATATCGAGCGCGGGGAACATGGCTTGTGGGAAGAACATGATGTCCTTGCAGTCCAGGCCGAAGCATTTGTGCTCATCGAAGAACGCGACCGTGTCGTTGTGGTTGAGCGGGCTGGTCATGACGTACCAGGGGATGGTGACGCCAAAGCGGTTCTGAATATTGTGGATGTACTCGGCGAAGCACGCGAACAACGGCAGCTTGCGGATCGGCGTGGCGGGGAACGTGCCTTTGGGCGCATCCCAGCCGAGGCGCGAGCCTTGTCCTCCGGCGACTGTGAAGGCGGCGACCTTGCCTTCTTTGATGAGCTTCTCGCCGACGCGCCTGGCCTCGATGTACTTGGCGCGGACCTCTTTCGTTTCGTTGTAGGGGTACCAGGGCACGGGCTCAATCGAGTCGGGCACCGCGAACTCGGGCTTGCTTAGGACATGTGACTTGACCAGCGCCGCGACCTCGGGCCAGTCGATCCCTTCGATCTCGGTGAGCAGGTTGTTCTGCTCCGACTCATCGAGCTCGTCGTAGAACTTCAGAACGTGGCCCTGATCGATCGCATCGAGGCAGGCTTTGGCGGCTTCAAAACGTTGGGTGATGGTGGTGGTCATGGTTGAAATTACTTGCTAGGGATCGTTTTTTCAGATTTATTCTAGATTGGTTTGGCTTGTTATGCGATAATCAGCAATGGAAAGGTAAATGCCATGGCCAAATGGGAAGTGTCAGATGAACTTGACGCCCGTGTGCGAGAGCGCAGCGGGAGCGATATTGGTGCGTACATCGAGCAACTTGTCAGCAGCCAACTTGATCTTGAGGACGATCCCGCAGTCCAGGCCGAGTTGATCGCCCGCACCAAACAAGGCTACGCGGATGTCGATGCGGGGCGAGTCCGTGAGGGCTGTGAGGTGATGAACGCGCTTGCGAAAAAGCACGGCTTAACCCCGCCACGATGATCTATCGCCTCGACTATTCCGACGGGTTTACTTCCACCTTAGACGAGCATCTGACGTACCTGAATGAAGCAGGCGTCTCGCGGTTTACCATCGACCGGTGGTTCGAAAAACTCCTTGCATTTACAGAGAGCCTAAGTGAGTGGCCCGAGCGTTTTCCGGTTGATCACGTACTGACCATGGCAACCGGGCGAGAAACACGCAAGGCTAATTTTGGGCGCTATCTGATCTCTTACCGCGTCAATGATGATGATCGCACCGTCACGCTGCTGGGTTTTGTTCACGGCTCGATGCGGAGAGAACGCTGATAAAATTAATCCGTCGATCGCCAGACCGCGTGGCCGACGAAGAAGGGGCCGAGGCGTTCGATGTACAGCGCGGTCTGTTGGGTCTTGCGCATGGTTTGGACGAGGATGCTAAGCGGCGCGAGTTCTTTGCCGACCAGGCCGATGGTGAAGTCGTTGTCGTTGGCGTCCAGGCCGTGGGAGGCGAGGCGGATGTCGTGTGCGAAGTCGCCTGCGCCAAAGCCCATGCCGATGATGCCGTGCTCTTTGAGGATCGCCATCTGTTCGTCGCGCTCGAGTCGGCTGAACTCGCCCTTGCGTCGCAGCGGGTACCACACCGCCCAGGGCCAGTCGGGGTTGGACGCGTGACGGATAGGACGATCGACAAGGGTCTCAGCAAGATTTGGTTCGTAACCTAGCGAGTAGCTTCGCCCGAGCATGGTGTACGCGGGGTTGAGGATCGCGGTGTCCAGCGATTGCACGGCCGGGCGGACCTTCGTGACAAAGTCAGTTGGGTCCGTGGTCCAGGTCAACATCGCCGCGGCGGTTGGGTCGTTGACGTCTTCGTAGACGGTGGCGTTGAGGTTGTACTGCTGGGCGGCGTCGATGAGTTCGATTGGGTCCGGGCAGTCATCAAAGGCGAGCAGCTGCATGAACAGCCGGACGTCGGACGACTGGCCGCCCTGGCCTTTTTCACTGATATCCGGTGCAATGGCTTGGGGTCTTTCCATATCTACACCTTACGCTTGAGCGCGGAGGATCGCCACCGCCGCGATCGCCGCGGTCTCGATACGCAGCACATTGGGGCTGTAGCACCAGGGCGTAAAACCCGCGTCGCGTGCGGCGGAAAGCTCTTGATCGGTCAGGCCGCCCTCGGGGCCGACGAGGATACGAACCGTCTTAACCGATTTTAATTGTGACACCAGGTCGGCAACCGGCTTGGCATAGGGGTCGGCGATGAGTGTGAGTTCGGCGTCGCAGACCAGTACGTCGGCGAAGGGCGTCGGCTCATTGATCTGCATGAACCACGCGTTGCCGGACTGCTTGCCCGCCTCGGCAGCGGCCTTGGCGAAGCGGTCGAGCTTGTTGTCGCGGGGGTGGACGACGCTGCGCTGAGTGATGAGCGGGATGAGCAGGTCCGTGCCGAGCTGGGCCAGATCGTTGACCATGCTGTCGGCACGCGGGCCCTTGGGGATCGCGGTGGCCAGCTCGATGCGCGGCGTCGGGGCGGGGGTGTGCTGGATGGATTCGATGGTGCAGGTGGTTTGGTCGGGGTCGGCCGCGGTGAGGGTGGCCTTCGCGGAGGTGCCTCGGCCGTCGATGAGTTGCAGGCGATCGCCGACCGATAACCGCAGGGCGCGGGTGGCGTGGCGGGCCTGATCCTTGTCCAGTGCGACCGTGGAGCCGGCCGCGTCGGGCAGGTGGGCACAGAGAAACCGCGGGCTTGGGTCGCTGGCGGGGATGTTGTCGTTGGTCGTGTCGATCGGGCTTGTCTCCGGGGGCGATGCGTCCGATAGTGTTGTGCGAGACACGTTTAGCGCGGCCTATCTGCCCAGACGATAAACCGTAGTACGACGTCTGGGCAAACGGCCCGGGCTTATCGCTTTGCACGCACCATGAGCACACCCCCTAAACAACCCGGCGACGCGAAGGCCTCCAAAGCCAATAAGCCGATCGAGAAACAGCTCGACGTGTTGTTGTCGCAGATCGAGGAGGTCGAGCCGGGCACGATCGATGCCGAGGCACTGCCCAGTTCGTTCCAGGCCCGCACCGCCAAGCCCGAGGCGAGCGCGTCGGCCCCCACGGAGAAGGCACCCGCCGAGGCAACCGTCACCAAGCCCAAAGCCGACGTCCCTGCGACCAACCCCGAGCAGGCGGACATGCTCGCGGCGTTGAACTCGGCGTTGCAGGGCTTATCAACTGATGCGCCCGCCGATGAGCCTGCCGAAGCGACGACCGAGGCACCCGCTGATGAGATGTCGATGGAGGACAAGCTTCAGCAGGAGATCGCGGCGCTGATGGGCGGCGAGCCACAGGCCGAAGCAACGCCGGCAACCGCAGTCGCCACGGAGGCCGCACCTGCCGACAGCGCCTCGGCACAAGCGCTCGACGACATTGACGAGATGCAAGGCAGCTTCGAATCGCCCGAGAGCTCGGCCGTTGCCGCGCAAGCCAGCGGGCCAAGCACCGAAGACCAGATCGCGATGGAGATCGAGGGCCTGCTCAACCCGAGCCAGTCGTCCTCTGCCGTCGCCACCGAAGCGCCACCCGAGACCGCGATCGATGAGCTGGACAAGATGCTCGCCCAGGAGATCGATGAGGATGACGAATTATTTGGCGACTTCCACAGCGTTGAAGAACTAACCGCCGGGATCCAGGTTGATAAAGGTTCAACGCATGCCGACGACGAGCACGCCGCCACCGCCCGCGAGGTCGCCGCCGAGTTGGATAGCCAACCCGAAAACATGGCCGCCGCAACAA
>JARFRI010000292.1 GCA_029287335.1 Phycisphaera sp.
TCCATGACGCGATGCAATAGTATCACAACCCACACCCCTTACGCCAGCCTTTCCAGAATCAGCCCCCGGTCCATGTTCTTATATCGCAGGCTCGCCTCACTCATCCCCGACACCGATTGCGCCAGCGCCGCACGCACCGGCGGTTGGAGCGAATCCAACGGGTAGAGGTACGTGCGGATCAGGAACAGCGCCGCCTGCTGATCCGGGAAGCCCCAAATGACCTGCCGCTCGACGCGTAGCAACGGCTCGCCGGCCGGGTGATCAGGCAGCGGCGAGGGGTGCTTCGCTGTCACATCCCGCAGCGGGTGGTGATTCAACGCGCTGTCGCTCGTGATCGTCCACGCAAACCGCACCGCCCCTCGCGTCGCGTTGACCATCAGCTTGGCGATCGAGTCATGCTTCGCGTTGATCGGATCGATATGCGGGACCGGGGCGTGCACAGCATCAAAAGGCTTGCCTATTTTATCTTCCGGCGGCCAGCCGCTGGGCATGCAGACGTTCAGGTAGGTCAATCGGTTGCAGCCCTGCTCGTCGAGTTGCAGCACCGCAAGGTCTGCCTGGACACGCATCGCGAGTTCGTCGAGCGGGAAATCAATTGACGAAAGGCTCCAATCACGGGCGGGGTACTCGGCGAGCAGACGCGCTTGCATCCATGACGCGATCGCCGACTCGATGGGCGCATCAAAGCCGCTGCGTAGCACATGGTGCTCGCGGTGCTCACACGCAGCACGCTTGGCCGCGTGATACACATCGAACTGCTCATCGATCTGAAAGGCCTGGCGATCAATCGCGCCATTGCCAAGGTCTTTGTTCAGCGCAGTGATACCTGCCTTGACGTCATAGACGCCGT
This sequence comes from Phycisphaera sp., assembly GCA_029287335.1. Classification (GTDB taxonomy): domain Bacteria; phylum Planctomycetota; class Phycisphaerae; order Phycisphaerales; family Phycisphaeraceae; genus JAHQVV01. The sequence goes on from JARFRI010000292.1 coordinate 851, forward strand.
GCATGAACGGGAAGTATTGCGGGATCGTCACTTCTTAAGCTTAAACCCAAAGATCAGGCCAAGCACGAATAGTACTAAGAAGATAAAGAACAAGATGCGCGCGATCGAGGTCGCCGACTCGGAGATGTTGCCAAAGCCAAAGATGCCCGCAACGATCGCGACGACCAGAAAGATCAGAGCCCATTTCAGCATGATGATGTCTCCAGGGTAATAGGAGAATCACCCTCAGTGTACACTCGCGACTTGCCGCACCGGTAGCCCCGCATCGGCCATGGCCTGCTTCGTTTCCGCGATCGAGTACTCACCAAAGTGGAAGATACTCGCAGCGAGCACCGCATCGGCCCGGGTTTGCTTGAGTACGTCGATCATGTGCTGTGGGCTGCCACAACCCCCCGACGCGACGACCGGCACATCCACCGCATCGGACACGACCTTGGTGACTTCGATGTCGTAGCCCGCTTTCGTGCCGTCGCCATCCATGGAGGTCAGCACGATCTCGCCACAGCCAAGCTCGACGACTTGCCGGGCATAGGTCAGCACCTCGACGCCGACCGGCTTACGCCCGCCATGGGTATGCACCTCAAAGACACATTCGATCTTGTTGCCTTGCGCGTCTGTCTGATAGCTGATGGCGGTCGGCTCAAATCGGCTGCCGTAACGCTGCCGCATGCGTGGCAGCGCCTCATCGATCGGCACACGCTTGGGGTCGATATTTACCACCGTCGCGCAGGTCCCAAATCGCTTGGCCGTCTGCCTGACGATCTGTGGATCAAGGATCGCCGCGGTGTTGATACTCACCTTCTCCGCGCCAGCCTGGATCAGTTTCGTCACATCCGCCACCGTCCGGATCCCCCCGCCGACCGTGAATGGCATGAAGCACTGCTCCGCCACCTGACGCACCATCTCATACGTAATATCCCGCGACTCGTGGCTGGCGGTGATATCTAAAAAGACAAGCTCATCGGCCCCGGCCTCGTCGTACTGCCGAGCAATCTCAACGGGGTCCCCCGCATCGCGCAGGTCCACAAAGTTAACGCCCTTGACGACACGCCCCTGGTTCACATCAAGACACGGGATGACACGGTGGGTGAGCATAGTTCAACTCCAGCGGCAAATATTTTGGGCATATATAGCCAAATAAGCAGAAAAGTACAGTTTACATGCCTCAGATGAATGAAATCTTAGCTACATTTGTGCTTGGACATATTCTTTTCGCGAATGGTGAAACATGAAACGCCGTGACCTCGAAAAACACCTCAAGAAGCATGGATGCTGTTTTCACGTTCATGGCGGGGACCACGATATCTGGATGAATCCAGAAACGGGCAAACGTATGCCGATACCACGGCATAACGAAATCAAGACCCAATTGGGCCGAGGGATTTGCAAAAAGCTTGATATTCCTGTGATCAGGAAGAAGTGATCAGCTTGCCGCCTGCATCTCGCGGACCTTACGCAAGATATCGACTCGGCTTTTTTGAAGGGCCTTTGCTGCATCGCGGGCCATCTCAAAGGCTTCCTCAATGGTCTCAGCCTGCGTCATCAACTCAGGATCGGTCGGCGAACTCACTACAAAACCCCCCTCTTCCGCTTGTTCGAGCGTGAGGACCATTTTGCCATCGCTGATGGTGTAGGTTTTAAGTTTGGGTTTTGCCATACCTTTATTATCGCTTCGCGGCGTCAAAAAGCAAGAAAATAGCTCGCACGCCAGTACAACGGGCTTTGGGCTATGCATCAAGGCCCTCCAGTTGGGGCGGTTCATATGCTCAAATCAAGCTGCGAACTGCTGGGCATGCTTTCTCATGACTGCGAAGCAACTCGCATTAGAATGGTGGCATGAGCCGACACAACAGACTACGTCCACAGGCCAGTCAGCACCGAGGGGTCAGGAGCGTGCTCCGAGTCGTCGGCCCGATCGTCCTGATCATCGGGGTGCTGCTGGTGGGGAGCGGGGCCTACGAGATCGTCGCGGGAGACCCGTTCGAAAACGAAGGCCTGATGTTCATCCGGATGTTTGGTGGGATGCCCATGATTTTTGTTGGCATGGTGCTCACAGGGTTGGGCTACGGCGGTGCCGTCGCGCGCTACCAAGCCAATGAGATCGCGCCGGTCGGCCGGGACACGGTTAACTATCTTGTCGACGGAACCAAAGACAGCATGCGGGACGCTGCCTTGGCGATCGCAGGCGGACTCCGCGAAGGCATCACAGGTCAGACCAAGACCGACAACGAAATTGCTTGCACCAAATGCGGGCATGGCAACGATGCCGATGCGAAGTTCTGTGACGACTGCGGCACGCCGATCCGCGCCAGTTTGGCCTGCCTTGCCTGCGAAACCGAGAATGATGTCAGCGCGAAGTTCTGCGACAACTGCGGCCGGTCTTTAAAAGACAACTGATCAATTCGGGGTATCAGGTTTCGCTGCCTTGTCTTCGCTGGGCGGTGATCCCGGGGACCGACGCTCCTCGCCTGTTGGTTCGGTCTTGTTTTCCTTGTCGATCTTGGTTTCGTTGCCCGCTTCATCTAATAAGGACTCGATGCCGTCGAGGCTGTAGCTGACTGGGCCGGGCGGGTTGTCGCGCCAGGTCTGATGGCTGACCAGTTCGCGGGCGGTGCGGATGCCTTGGACCATCGAGCGTTTGTCGGTTGAGCCGCCGGGGGTGGCGTGCTGGACTTCGTGGGGCTTGTGCTCTTCTTTGTAGAGATGCACGGTCTGGGTCGGGAACGCGAACTGGACGCCGAGCTTGTCGGCTAGTCTTACGATATCCACGAACATCCTTTCTCTTTCGCGCAGTTCCGTGGACCAGTCGGGTACCTCGAAGAAGATGTACAGCAGGACATCCATCGAAGAACTGGACCACTGGTTCATCCAGACCTGGAAATAATCTTTGCGAGTAAACGGGTGGCTGCGGACCAGTTCGCGGATGCCTTCGGTAAACGCGATGAGCTTGTCGGGTGGCGTGTCGTATTGGACGCCGACGTGTGTTTTCCATCGGCGGTATTTGCGCCTTCCATAGTTATCAACGGTCGCGCGGACGAGTGTGGCGTTGGGGACGGTGATCTGTGAGTTGTAGAAGGTGCGGATGCGGGTGGAGCGGAAGCCCAGTTCTTCGACGGTGCCCTCGGTGTCGCCGATGACGACCCAGTCGCCGACCTCGAAGGGCCGATCGAGGATGACCGCGACCGAGCCGAAGAAGTTTTCGATGGTGTCCTTGGCAGCGAACGCGAAGGCGAGCGAGCCAATGCCCAGCGAGCCAAGCAGCGGGACGATCGGTAGGTTGAGCGCCTGGGCCCCGTAGACGATGCCGATGGCGACGGCGAAGATCTTCGCGGCCTTGGCGACCATCGGGATCAGGATGTCGTCGAACTTCGTACGGGTTTTCTCCGCCCTGGAGAATGCCAACGAGGCGATGAGGTCGATCAGTTGCCAGGCAGCAAGGATCCCCGCGAGGACGGTAAAGATCGCGGCCGCGCCGTAGAGGAACCGGTGGGCCAGGTCCGGCAGACCAACCAGCGTGAGCCCGAGCATGACTAGCACGCCACCGGCGACGAAGCCGAAGGGTCGGACGGTTTTTGCGAGCTGTTCTTTCTGCTCATCGTGATCAGATCGACTGATTTTCGCGACGATCAGGCCGCGCAGGATCGTGCGGAGGACCTGATCGATCACGACACCCAGCAGGATGAGCAGCGCCAGCGCGAGCCACTGCCAGTAGTACAGTCCGAAGATCGTGTCGGACTTGAGCGACTTGGGCATAAGGTTGGCGAGAAACTTGCCGCCGTCGCCGTACTCCTGGTCGTTGTATTGCTCGGTGCGGTGCTCAAGCAGGAGTCGGTGCAACTCGTC
>JARFRI010000315.1 GCA_029287335.1 Phycisphaera sp.
CACGAGCTCGGCCTGATGTCCAACGCCACCATGCTCTACGGCCACGTCGAAACCCTCGAAGACCGCATCCAACACCTCTGCCTGCTCCGCGACGCACAAGACGAAGCGATCAACAACGGTCACGCCGGCAGATTCCAAACCATCATCCCCCTGCCGTTCTTCCCCGATGGCAGCGAGCTGCAACACCTGCCCGGGCCGACGGGTTTGGACAACCTGCGCATGCTCGCGGTCTGCCGGCTCATGCTCGACAACTTCGATCACGTCAAGTGCTTCTGGATCATGCAGACCCTGGCCATGGCCCAGCTCGGTCTGTCCTTCGGCGTTGACGACGTCGACGGCACCGTCGTCTGGTACGACATCACCAAAGTCGGCGGCGCAGGCACCCACCAAGAAGTCACCCCTGGCAAGCTCCGCGATCTCATTCAAGAGGCCGGCTACACCCCCATCGAACGCGACACCATCTACCGAAAAGTCACCCGCAACGGCGCGAAGTGGTCGGTGGATGATGAACTGGTCAAAATCTGATTTTGACAGGATTGCAGGATTTTCAGGATGAACAGGATCGATCAAATGCTTTTGAATTTGAACTTCTTATTGCGTTGATGCATCCCATAAAATAGTTGCGCGGGGTGCCACAGAACTGCCCGACAGGGCTGCTGTGTGCGCGTCATCTAAACTAAATCAAGAACAATTCGCACACAGCAGCCCTTCGGGCAGTTGTGTGGCACCCCGGGCCTTTGAACTTTTGGCTTGCTTCTTAAATCCTGTTCATCCTGCAAATCCTGAAATCCTGTCCAAACCGAACCACAGCAATCACCGCCGCCAGGGATCGACCCCTTCGGCGATCTTCTGTTCGATGTCGTCTTTCGCCGCACGATTCGCGATGCGTTCGTCGTAGAGCTTGGGGTCCATCTTCGCCAGCGCGTTGGCTAAGCGGTAGCCGTTCCAGGCTTGCAGGCCGACGAACCCGGCCATGAGGATGTACCAAATCTGATTGAAAAAGACGGACAGGATCAGCACGATCGCCGCAGCACCCAGGCCGATCGCGCTGACGACCTTGATCGCTTTGACTCGGCCGATGACAAACCAGAGCAAGGCCATGAGCGTCTGCCCGCCGTCCAGCGGGTAGACCGGGAACATGTTGAAGACCAGCACGCCGAAGTTCATCACCAGCACCGAGAAGGCGAACATCTCCAGATAGCTCGCTGCGGCAGGGTCGGGCAGGGTCAGCGAGCCACGCACAAAGTAGTATGCGATCACCGTCGCCGGGATGAGCATCACGTTGACCAGCGGTCCCGCGACGATCGACCACAGATGCGCCCCGGGCCGATGCGGCGGCTGCACAAACGCGACGCCACCCAACGGCCAAAGCACGATGTGCCTGGCCTGCCCGCCGACCTGTCGACACGCCAGCGCGTGGCCGAACTCGTGGACAAGAACGATCGCAAACAGCGTGAGGTACAAGGCCGCGCTCCACATCATCGGCGTGTTGCCGACGCCGGTGAATGTGCCCTCACCGAAGCGCGGGATCAAAAAAATCGCAACAAGAAACCACGACCAATGCAGGAACACATCGATGCCAAAGAGGCGAAACAACTTGAACGAGCCGTTGATCATGGAAGGAAGTATAGCGCCTTTCTTGGTCACACCGCTTGACCTGGCGCGTTTGAGCGCAACAATCACTGCATGAACGAGACCGAAATACCTGTTGTGATCATTACCGGGGCCGGCAGCGGGGTCGGCCGAGACCTCGCCCTGTTGATGGCCGAGGCGGGATACGCCTGCGTCTTGGCCGCACGGACCAAGAGCGCCCTGGAGTCCACCGCCGCGTTCTGCTCGGCCGAAGTGCCCGGCTGCAAGACGCTGATCGTGCCCACCGATGTCGCCGACCCAGCCCAGGTCAACCAACTCATCCAGACCACCCTTAAGCATCTCGGCCGAATCGACGCCCTGGCCAACATCGCCGGCTACGCTCCGCTTCAGCCGATCCAACGGATCGAAGACGAGACGCTGCAGCGCTGCACCGCCGTGAACTTCAACGCGGTGGTGTACACGACCCGCGCGGTCTGGCCGACGTTCAAAGCACAGAAGTCGGGCGTCGTCTGCAACGTCTCGTCCATGGGTGCCTTCGACCCGTTCACCGGCTTTAACATCTACGGCGCGATGAAAGCCGCGGTCAACATCTTCACCAAGGCCACCGCCGACGAAGGCAAACGCCTGAACGTCAACGCCTACGCCATTGCCCCGGGCGCGATCGAGACGCCGATGCTGCGTGCTAACTTTTCAGAAAAAGCGATCCCCAAAGAAGGCACGCTGGACCCGATGGACGTCGCTGCTGCGATCAGCAAATGCTTGACGGGCAAGACGGATATGCAGTCGGGTGAGACTCGGCAGATGCCATCGCATTGATAAATGTAAAAGTTAGCCGGCGGGCTTGTCCCGCCGATCGCGCTGTGACATATCAAGACAAACGGCGGGACAAGCCCGCCGGCTAACAATCATTCCACGTCGTACGTATCACCCGAGTTAAACAGTGCCTCGAGCGTGCCTTCGCCGCGCTTTTCGATTGCCTCGGCGACCTGGTCTTGCACGAGCTGGTCGTACGTCGGCCGCTCTTCGCGGTACAGCACACCCATGACCTCGGGGAAGTCGGGGTAGTGCAGGTCGGCCAGCATCTCGGCCATAGGCTTATTCGACTCATCGTGGAACAGCAGGTCGTCTTCGCTGACGCCATTGTCGTCCAGGTTCACGACTTCCGGTCGGTTGCCGACCAGACGCAGACCCTTGTTGCTGTCCTTGCCATAGATCATCGGCTTGCCATCTTCGAGGTACAGCACGTTGTCCTCGCGGACATCCTTGCCGGTCGCAAACTCAAACGCGCCGTCATTGAAGATGTTGCAGTTCTGGTAGATCTCGACGAACGA
>JARFRI010000323.1 GCA_029287335.1 Phycisphaera sp.
GCCATGCCGACGGCGGTGCTAATCGCGGTGCCGGCGTGTCCGACGGCGAACAGGTCGTGGTCCGATTCGCTGGGTTCGGGGAAGCCCGCCATGCCGCCGCGCTGGCGTAGTTTGCCGAGCAGGTCGAGTCGGCCGGTGATGAGCTTATGGGGGTAGCACTGGTGACCGACGTCAAAGAGCAGGCGATCTTCCTCGGGGCCGAAGTCGAAGACGTAGTGCATCGCGAGGGTGAGTTCGACGACGCCGAGGTTGGGCGCGAGGTGTCCGCCGGTCAGCGAGACTTGATCGCAGATCGCTTGGCGGATGTCTTGCGACAGGACCTTGAGCTCTTTGATGGAGAGTTTCTTGAGGTCGGCTGGGCCGGCGATGGTTTGGAGCAGGTCGTAGGCCATAATGAATGGATCGGGCGGTTGCAGCTTGCTGCTTTATTGTAGGGGACGCGAAGGCTTGAGGCTTGAGGGTTGAGTTCTGGGGCTTTCTTTACACAAGCCTCAGGACACAAGCCTCAAGCCTACTTCTCTCGCGTCGCGAGCTTGTTCGCCATGTCACGGAGCGGGTCCGCTTTTGAATCGAAACTGGATAAAGCCTCGAGCGCCTGGGTCAGCAGCTTTTTGATCTCACCGCGTGTGCCATCGATTCCGAGCAGCCCGGGGTAGGTCAGCTTGCCCTGACTCGCATCTTTGCCGGTGGCCTTGCCCATCTTGTCAGTAGTCTGCGTGACATCGAGCAGGTCATCGACGGCCTGGAACATCAGACCGATGGCATCGGCGTAGATCGACAGCGACTCGAGTTGATCCTCACTCGCCCCACCCGCGATCGCGCCCATACGGATCGAGGCCCGCAGCAGCGCACCAGTCTTGTGGCGATGCGTCTGCCGAAGCTGCTCAATCGGTTCGAGCATCGCGTCCTGGCCGCCCATTGTGTCGTACACCTGCCCAGCGATCATGGCGTTGGTCGCGGCCGCCAACTCATGTGTGAGCCGTTGTGCAATCAGTGAATCCTCGACTTGCACCGAGATAAGCTCAAAGGCCATTGCCGTCATCGCGTCGCCGGCGAGAATCGCCATCGCTTCGTTCGTGTGCTTATGCAGGGTCGGCCGACCCCGACGCAGATCATCATCGTCCATTGCTGGCAGATCATCATGCACCAGCGAAAACGTGTGGATCAGTTCAATCGCGCCCGCACCCGGTAACGCCCTCTCATATCCCTGTTTGCCCGCCACCGCTTGGCAAACACGCAAACTCAGTAGCGGACGAACACGTTTGCCACCACTGAATATGGCATAAGAGATCGCATCAATCAGTGAAACAGGCAAAGGCCGACCCGCGATGAACGTACGCATCGACCCCTCGATCGCTTCAAACAGATCACGTTCACTCATCAAGGGGTGCTTAACCTCGGCTTCCATGGCTTAAGCATAACATCGTCGACTCACTCACCGCCGCAGCTTGCTCGGCGAAATTGCCAAACCCAGCACCGTGATCAGCCACTCGGCCAACGTTGTCGCGCCATCCGCAGGCCGCGAGTCCTTCAATGCCTTTTTCATCTGCTCTCGGCGAAGCGTGTTTTTCATCAAGTCCCGCAGCGGGCCCATCAGCTCCGCGACGTTGTCGTGTACCTCGATCCGGTCCTTGAGCAGCATCCCCCCGCCGCGGTTGACCACCGGCGCGGCGTTGAGGCGCTGGTGCTCGTCACGATGAAACGGGTAGGGCATGTACAAACAAGGCACCGCGTTGGCCCAGGACTCGGCGACCGTCCCCGCGCCCGCACGACACACCGCGACCGTCGCCGAGCCCCAGGCCCGGCCCATCTGATTGCAGAACGGCTCGACCCGACCCGGTATCCCGTGTTCGGTGTACGCCTGCCGCACCAGCTCATGGTCACCTTCGCCGGTCATGTGCAATACCTGCCAGCCATCGAACAAGCCGCGCAGCGTCGCCCGACTGACCAACTCGGCCATCGCTTGGTTGATCGTGCCTCCACCTTGCGAGCCGCCAAAAATGAGCAGGGTTTCCAGGTCGGGGTCCAAGCCAAGTGACAAGCGCGCCTGCTGGGCGCTGACATGATTGATCACGCTTTGTCGCAGCGGCACGCCGATCTGCTGGGCCTTGCGGAGCTGCGTGGTTTCGTACGCGCTGAACAGATCGCTGGCATAACGCGCGGTGAAGCGGTTGCTCTTGCCCGGCACCGCGTCGAGGTTGACCATCGCATTAGGGATCCCCGCTCGGCTACCGGCCTTGAGTGCGGGGCCGCTGACGAAGCCGCCGGTCGTGAGCATCGCCTTCGCGTTGGTCGCGCGGATCAGATCGAACGTCTCCAACTCAGCGAGCTTGAAGGCCTTGTAAAAGTTCATCAACCCGCGCGGCTTCATCGATAACGGCAGCGCGCTGATCGCGTGGCCGCGCAGATCGAGCTTCCTAAGGATCGAATCATCGATCGCACGCTCGCTAACGACGAAGCGCGCATCGATTTTGACGCCCAGTTCGTTAAGCCGTTCAAGCACCGCGACGTTGGGGTAGATATGCCCGCCCGAGCCGCCGCCGACGAACAAGATGGTGGGGGTTGATTTAGCCACAGACATTGGTCAGCGAAAGATGATTTGGATTTAACGCCAAGACGCCAAGTTTAAAAGACGCCAAGGAAAGGCAAGTCCCAGCAGATGATGGGTGCCACACAACTGCCGAAGGCTGCTGTGTGCGACTCGTCTCGAACACATCAAGCAGGCTTTGCACACAGCTTGCTGAGGCAAGTTGTGTGGCACCCCGTCTGCGGGTCGCTTTGCTTGGCGTCTTGGTGCCTTGGCGTCTTGGCGTAAAAAACAAAGCGCTCACCCCGTCAGCCGAAGCGTTGGTTCGGCCGGTTCTTCGTCGGTGGAGTCCGAGCCGTCGGTGGATACGGACTCTGCTTCTTGCATCGACGTCGCGTTGTCGATCGCGGCCAGTAGGCCCAGTGCCCCGGCGGTCATGATCCAGCCCGTGCCGCCATTACTGACCAGCGGCAGCGCGATGCCCTTGGTGGGGACGACGACGGTGACCACCGCTAAGTTAATCGCGGCCTGGACGCCCAGCGTGGTGATCACGCCCAGGCCCACCAGTCGGCTAAACGGGTCTTTGCTGTCGCGGACGATGCCCAGCCCGATCCACAGGATCGTCAGGAACAGGCCGATGACCAGCGCCGCGCCGGCCAAGCCAAGCTCTTCGGTCAGCACCGGGAAGATAAAGTCGGTCGTGTCTTCAGGGATGTAGTACTTCTGCACCGAGTGGCCAAGCCCGCTGCCGCCGACCCCGCCCTCAGCGAAGGCGAGCTGCGATTGGATTGGGTGGTAGCCCGCGCCTTGGGGGTCCACCCACGGGTCACGGAAAATCATCAGCCGCTGCATCCGGTACGGCGCCGCGAAGATCGCTCCGACGATGCCAACCCCGCCCAGAACTAACACAGGCCAAAGCACCCACAGCCGCATCCCACCGGCAATGAGCAGCACAACCGCGACCAGACCCACGAGCACCGCGGTGCCCAGGTCCTGATCCACAATCAGCAGGCACGCCAACGCAACCAGGCCCAGCCCAGGCACCGCGCCGGCCCAAAACTTATGCATCACCCCCGACCGCCTGGCACACCACCACGCGATCCCCAAAACCATCACCCACTTCACCAGCTCCGACGGCTGGAAGGTGATCGGCCCGAACTTCAGCCAGCGGTGCGCCCCGTTGACCTCGTGGCCAAAGCCCGGCACCAGCGTCATCCCCTGAAGGGCCAGCGCCGCCAGCAACACGATCAGCAGCGGACTACCGAGCCCGCGGGCGGTAAACAATTGCCGAACATTGAGCCGAGACGCGATGAGCATCACCACGATGGCGACCCCGGCGTACAGGCTCGTGCGCGTTGCAAACATCGACCAGGGGCCGGCCGGGCCAAAGGTCGTATCCACCACCGCCCCGTCGGGCCCGCCCACGATCGAGCCGGCCGAGTGGACCATGATGACGCCCAACCCAAGCAGGGCCGCTGCGCATGCGATCAAGATGTGCGCCGATCGCACCATGCCCCCTACATCGGCAGGGCCTAGCAACCCTCGTCAGAAATCGACAAGCCTCTTATACTGTCAGCTTCATTCATAGTCGCTCCTCCATTCGGAACCAAAAAAATGACGCATCAACGCCTGCTAGCCCCTCTCGCTCTCATGTTCACACTATTGCTC
>JARFRI010000354.1 GCA_029287335.1 Phycisphaera sp.
ACCCACGCCAACATCGTCGGTGCACAACGTGTTGCCTGCGCGTCGACCGGTAATACGTCTGCTTCGCTCGCGCTCTTCGCCGCGCTCTCTCAGCGCACCGGCATCGTCTTCATCGGCAGCGGAAAGATCGCCTACGGCAAGCTCTCCCAAGCGCTCGACTACGGCGCGAAAACCCTGCAAATCCAAGGCGACTTCGACGCCTGCCTTCGCAGCCTCCGCACAATCGTCACCCAGCGCAAAGAGCTGGGCATCTACCTGATGAACTCGTTCAACCCCTTCCGCTTGGAAGGCCAGAAGACGATCATGTACCGCGTGCTTGAGGCGCTGAACTGGGAAGTGCCCGACTGGATCGTCGTGCCCGGCGGCAACCTTGGCAACTGCTCGGCCTTTGGCAAAGCGTTTGCAGAACTCAAGTACCTCGGCCTGATCGAGAAGATCCCGCGTCTGGCCGTGATCCAGGCCGCCGGTGCGAACCCGCTGCACGAGCTCTACAACAAGCACGGCGTGCGATGGAACGACGGCAGGTATGACCGCGAGAAGGTGGGCTCATACTTTGCTCAGCTCGACGCCGCCGACTACCACGCGAACACGATCGCCAGTGCGATCGAGATCGGCCGACCCGTGAACCTGCCCAAGGCTTTGCGGGCATTGGACGTGATGGACGGCGTGGTGCGTGAGGTGGACGACGCAACGATCCTCGAGCATAAGGCGATGGTGGGGCGGTTCGGCTTTGGCTGCGAGCCGGCCAGCGCGGCGAGTGTCGCCGGGGCACGCATGCTCCGCGAAGAAGGGGTCATCGACCCGGGTGAGCGCGTCGTTTGCATCCTGACTGGCCACCTGCTCAAGGACCCCGACGCGACGGTGAAATACCACACGGGTATCGATATGAAAGCTGCCCAGCAAGGCGCACCGCGCAGCGACCCCTACGGTAGGCTGAGCAATCAGCCGATCCCTGTGGCCGACGACATCGAAGCGATCATCGCCGCGATCACCGGTGACAACAAGATCCCCGATGCACTGGTCGAAGCGGCGCAGGCTCAACTGGACCCCGGCGAGGGCTCGGTCGGTAATCTACCGATTGTCGAGTATTGAGAAGTATGCCTTGGGGTGTCGTCTACGCTGCGTCTGCGATGTCGGCAAACGCTTCGGGCATCTTGCCGGGTTGAAGCGGTGCGCCCAGGAACTGTGCCCCAACGCGGTGTGCGCCGCCCTTGGTCACGCGGACGTTGCGGATCGCGATCATCACGCGGAAGAATCCGCCGGTGATCGGTTTCTCGAAGAGCACTTCGCTGCCTTCGTAGATGTACTGCGGGCTGGTAAAGCTGATCCCGCCACAGGAGAGGTCATCGGTATCGACGCTGAGCACGCGCAGGTTGTTATCTTCACGGATGTACACCTTGGCCATGCCCGGCCAGGGGTTGCGCTGATGCCTGCGTTGCGTCCCGTCGGGCGAAGTGGGCGCTTGCTGCTCTGAGCTATTTGCATCGGCCTGCTCTGTCGCCGTTTGAGCCTCGGACTCATCTTCCGCCCCGGTCGAAGCGGCTTTGTTATTTACCCCGATCCGGCTTGATCGGCGGGCCTTGATGTTTTGAATGTCTTGTGTGATCCGTGTGAGTTGGCTAACCAGGTCGGCTTCATCGGGGTCGGCCCTCAGCCCATAACGGAATCGGCCGTCCTTGTCCCGGAACATGCTGCGTACCTGCATCCGCCCAGCGTGCTCGCCACAGTCGTATTGCAACGTGATATTCAACCACTTCTCAAGCTTGTGTTCTTCGCTATCCAGAAGCAAGCCGATCCCGCCGCAACTGATGTTGACCACCTCGCCCTGTTCCTCGTCGTTGACCATCGCGGTCAGACTCTTGTCGTGGATGTCCACACGGAACGAGCTGCGGTTCTCCGCGACCTCTGCTTCACCCGAGAGGACGAGCGCACCGGTGGGGTACTGCCCGCTTGAGAACATGCGTTGCATCTGGCAGGGGACACTCGTGAAGCAGTTGTTCTGATTATGAAAAAAGACGACGGTCTCAACCCCAGGCCGAAACGACACCGGCTGAAGGAAGCGGACCATCACCTTCTGGCCCAGCGTCTCCGAAACAACCCCGGGGACAAGGTTGTCTTCGCGTTCCGGGTCCCGGACATAGATTCTTGTCATTGCTTCAAGCATCGCGGGTTCGCTCTTGGCATCCCATGGAGATCACTGGCGGCATAAACCCGGCCAGATGGTAATTAGGCAGAAAACTTCTGCCTCTCACCGTCTTGTACTTATAGATTCATCGGCTATTGCCCAATGGGTGTTAATCTCATACGAATGCTCTTTTTACCCGCCGCTGCGGGCCCTCAAAGGCCATTGCGTCAGGTGCCTGCCCGTGCTTTGTGCCATAATCTGAGCCTATGGCTAAGCAAAAAACAGCGATCGTCCCGACCCGTGAAGAGAACTACCCCGAGTGGTACCAGCAGGTGGTCCGCGCCGCCGACCTGGCCGAAAACTCGGACGTGCGTGGCTGCATGGTGATTAAGCCCTGGGGCTACGCGATCTGGGAGCACATGCAGTTCATCCTCAACGCCGAGTTCAAGCGTACCGGGCACAAGAACGCGTACTTCCCGCTGTTCATCCCCAAGAGTTTCCTGGAGAAGGAAGCCGCGCACGTCGAGGGCTTCGCCAAGGAATGCGCGGTCGTCACGCACCACCGGCTCGAGGACGACGGCAAGGGCGGGCTCAAGCCCGCAGGCGAACTCGAAGAGCCGCTTATCGTTCGCCCAACGAGCGAGACGATCATCGGCGCTAGCTTTGCCAAGTGGATCGAGAGCTACCGCGACCTGCCGATGCTGATCAACCAGTGGGCCAATGTCGTGCGATGGGAACTACGTACGCGTTTGTTTATGCGCTCTGCTGAGTTTCTTTGGCAGGAAGGCCACACCGCTCACGCGACCGAGTCTGAAGCGGTCGATGAGACGTTGATGATCCTTGATCTTTACGCAGACTTCGCCGAGTCATGCATGGCGATGCCGGTGATCAAGGGTGTCAAGCCCCAGCACGACAAGTTCCCCGGCGCGGTGGACACCTACACGTTCGAGGCGATGATGCAGGACCGCAAGGCGCTGCAGGCCGGGACGTCGCACTTCCTTGGCCAGAACTTCGCCAAGGCCCAGGACATGACCTACCTCAGTGCCGAGGGTCAACTGGAGCACTGCTGGACGACGAGTTGGGGTGTGTCGACGCGATTGGTCGGCGGGCTGATCATGACGCACTCGGATGACGATGGCTTGATCGTTCCGCC
>JARFRI010000370.1 GCA_029287335.1 Phycisphaera sp.
GATGTCTTTTTCGGTGATCGTGGTGCCTTTGTCGGCTTGATCGAAGTAGTAGGCCTTCATCTCAACGAGGTCGATGACGCCTTCAAAGGAGTCGGCCTTACCGATGGGGTACTGGACCATGACCGCCGGTGCTGCGAGGCGCTCGCCGATGGTGCCAAAGGCGTAGTCGAAGTCGGCACCCATCTTGTCCATCTTGTTGATGAAGCAGATGCGCGGGACCTTGTAGCGGACGGCCTGACGCCAAACGGTTTCGGATTGTGCTTCGACGCCTTCTTTGCCATCAAAGACGACGACCGCGCCGTCGAGGACCCGCATGGAGCGTTCGACTTCCATGGTGAAGTCGACGTGGCCTGGGGTGTCGATGAGGTTACAGGTGTACTCGACGCCGTTGCGTGTCCACGGGCAGGTGGTTGCGGCGGAGGTGATCGTGATGCCACGCTCCTGCTCGTCCTGCATGTGGTCCATGGTGGCGGTGCCTTCGTGGACTTCGCCGACCTTGTAGGACTTGCCGGTGTAAAAGAGGACGCGTTCGGTGGTGGTGGTCTTGCCCGCATCGATGTGGGCGCAGATACCGAAGTTGCGTGTTTTTTCGAGTCGTGTGTTTTTGCCGGTGGTGGTCGCGGTGGACATCGTCGTTCCCTGGGTAGGGGGTTTAGTTGGGCCGATGTCAGCGGCGACACCGGTCGTGCCCGCCAGCGGGTGCTGGGAAAGGGCGATTCATGGCCCTTTTGGGCCGAATTAACGGTTTGGAAGCGGTCTGCCCCCACACGGCAGCTGCGCATACCGCGCAGGCCCCGATAGCGGGAGAATCGAATAGTCTAGCGAGATGGGCGGCAAGGTCAAGGGTGAGGGGCGTCAACTCCGCCCAAACTGCCGTTCCAAATCCTTGAGCGACAACCGCAGCGTCGTCGGCCTGCCGTGCGGGCAGTTGCTGCTGCGTTCGATCTGGTCGCGCTTGGCCAGCAGGGCAGCAAGTTCCTGCTCGCTCATCTTGTCGCCAGCCTTGATCGCGGCTTTGCAACTCATCATGTCCAGGACTTCATGCAGGGCCGCTTCTTCGGGCAGTTGCTGATCGCTGCCGGACCCGGAAGTGCCCAGGTCGAGCTTGTCGAACGCGCCGGCCTCGGCCTTGTCCAAGAGCTCTTCCATGAACGGCCCGACCTTCACGTTACGCGAGAACAACAGCGACGGGAACGCATGGATGGCGACCTGCCCTGGGCCGATCGGGTCGGCCTCGATGCCTAAGCGTTCCAGCAGCGGACGCAACTCATCAAGCTTGGCTTGCCGGGCATCGTCAGCTTTGACGACCTCGGGCATCAAGAGACGCTGGCTTTCTAGGGAAGCCTGATCTTCGAGGATGCGTTTGCGGAGTTCCTCGAACATGACGCGTTCGTGCAGGGCGTGCTGATCGATGATGACCAGGCCGTGCTCGTCCTGCGTGACGACGTAGCTGTCGTGGATTTGGAGGATGGAGAGGTGGCTGGGTGTCAGGTGTTGGGTGTTGGGCTTTTCTTCAGAAGCCGCTTGTCGGCTTAGCAGTTGCTCCTCAAACGCATCGTCCTCGGCCGACACTTCCTCGGGCGTCTCTTCCTTGAGCTGCCGCTTCACTTCGGAATAGACAAAGCCTTTTTGCTTGGGGTCCATCGCCTTGAAGTAGTCGACAAAATCATCAGTCGAGCGGATCGGCGGCGGGGCGGTTTGGACACCACCGCCATCCATCGAGCCAAGCTGCGGGATCGTTGGGCGAAACGTCGCGGCGGGGGTGAGGTCCGCGCCGAGCAACCGCTGCCGAAGTGCCGTCAGTACCAACCCATGTACGTGAGATGGGTGGCGAAAACGTACCTCCGCCTTCTGCGGGTGGACGTTGACATCGACGTGTGACGGGTCGAGATCGATAAACAGTACGACCATCGGGAACTTGTCCGGCGGCATCAGCCCGCGGTAGGCCTCCTTGATCGCGTGCATCAAGTTGCGGTCCTTGATCGGCCGACCATTGATGCACACATGCTGAAACTTACTCGTCGCACGAGCCAGTGAAGGCAGTCCCGAGAGTCCCCAGCAGTGCGCGCTGCCGCGCGAGGGATCGTCCTGATGATCAAACTCAAGCAAGCCCTCTTCGAGGTCTTTGCCCAGCAGGTCGATGCATCGCTCGCGTCGTGATTGATTCCGCGGGAGGTCGCGGACGGTTCGGCCGTTGTGCGTCAGGGTGAACCCGCAGTCGGGGTTGACCATCGCGATACGGGCCAGGGTGTCGTTGATGTGGCCAAACTCGCTGGCGGGCGAGCGCATGAACTTGCGGCGGGCGGGCGTGTTGAAGAACAGATCACGTACTTCGATGACGGTGCCGGGCTTGCCGGAGGCGGGGGTCGGGCCAGTGACAGCATCGCCTTCGACTTCGAGGACGGCTGCCGCCTCAGCGATGCCTGCTTCGGTGGTCGGGCGGGAGGTGATGCGAAGTCGCGAGATCGACGCGATGGAGGCGAGCGCTTCGCCTCGGAAGCCGAGTGTGCCGATCGCTTCCAATTCATCGGCGGCGGTGATCTTACTTGTCGCATGCGGCGACACGGCCAGCGTCAATTCATCCGCCGCGATACCGATGCCATCATCGCTGATGCGGATGAGCTGGGCCCCGCCTTCTTCGATGGCGATATTGATGTGCGTCGCACCGGCGTCTAGTGCATTCTCGACCAGTTCCTTGACCACGCTCGCTGGCCGCTCGATCACCTCGCCCGCGGCGATCTGGTTGATGACAAGCGTAGGCAGGGTGCGGATGGGCATCGATAGATTGTAGGGCACTGGCTCATCAAGCCAACGGCTTGCCCGGCGAACAGGCCAGCTCATCATGCATCGCCAGTACCGGCGCGATCTCGGGGTGGACAACCGCGTTGCCCCAGGGTTCATCGGATAGGGGTTCGCAGGCGGCGTAGCCCGTACTGCGAGAGTCGTAGACTTTCTTCCACTGATCGAAGGCTGCCTGCTTGCCAGAATCAAAAAACGGGAACGACCTCGGCGGGTTGTCCATGCCGATCCGCCAAGGCTTGGGCGTCAGCCGGGCACGAAAGCTTTGTTGCGATCGGCAGAGCGTGACGTAAAGCGGGTCGCTATCAAAGGCACGCATCAGCCGTTGCGCCTCGTCCGAGTTTGGCTGCATGGGGCGGCTGGTGACCAAGCCGCGGAATCCAGCGGGTGTTCGGTAAACCTTCATGCCCAGGCCTTGCTGCGAGGCGATGGTGTTCTGAATCCGCGCTTCAGGCGGTTGCTTGTCTTCCTGTGTCGGCGGCTTCATACCAAAGA
Source organism: Phycisphaera sp. (assembly GCA_029287335.1). GTDB lineage: Bacteria > Planctomycetota > Phycisphaerae > Phycisphaerales > Phycisphaeraceae > JAHQVV01. The sequence continues at coordinate 3,295 of JARFRI010000370.1, forward strand.
GCCGACCAATCAGTCCGGGCACTGGCGGCGGCGGGGGGACATCGATATCAATGAACATCGCACTGGCGGTGTTCATCACGTAGGCCCCGTAGACGTTCTGCGTGATCACGGCAGCACGCTTCCCATCGATCTGCATCTCATCGACGACCGGCTCGCGCAGCGGGCGGTCCGCGTAGTACTGCTCCCGCAGGGAGAACATGTCGTCGTTGCTGTTGAATCGCTCGGCAATCCGCCTGGCACGTTTCAAAGCCATGTCACGTGCATCGGCCTGGCTGGTGTCGGACCAGCCGATGCCGTAGAAACCGAATCCGTCGTCTTGATCGAGTTCACGACCCGAGTCGTCAACCAACGCACGTGCCCAGTAAGCGGGGATTTGCATGGCCTCATTCTAACGCGGCTACACTCGTCATTCTCATGGCCCAGACCCTCTCCGAAATCAAGCAGCTCCTAGTCAACCACGGCCTGCGCCCGAAGAAAAAGTTCGGCCAGAACTTCCTGCACGACGGCAACCATATGGCCAAGATCATGGATGCTGCCAGGCTCTCACCCGGCGACACCGTCCTCGAAGTCGGGCCCGGCACTGGGGCACTGACCGAACGCCTCGTCGAAGCAGGGGCACACGTTGTCGCGGTGGAGATCGACCGGGATATGGAGGCGATCCTGCAGGCTCGTTTGGGCGATAAGATCGCGCTACACATCGGCGATGCTTTGGATGGCAAGCACGCGATCAACCGTGAGGTGTTGGCGTTGTTGGGTGATCGGCCGTTTAAGCTGATCGCGAACCTGCCGTACAACATCGCCTCGCCATTGATTGCCAATCTTGCAATCGATCATCTGAGCATGACGGGTATGGTCGTGATGATTCAGAAAGAGGTGGCGGATCGGTTGCTGTCTCCGCCGGGGACCAAGGCGTATGGGCCGTTGGGTATTTTGATCCAAGCATTGTTTGAGGTGCAGCGGGTGGGTGTGCTCAAGCCGGGGTGTTTCTACCCGCCGCCTTCGATCGACTCGGCCGTGGTCGCGATGCATCGGCGGGACCAGCCGCTGTGTGAGGATGCCAAGGCGTTGGGCGAGCTGCTGCACAAGCTCTTTAGTAAACGCCGAAAGCAGCTCGGCTCGATCCTCGGGCGCGAAGCGCAGCTACCCGATGGCGTAGATCACAACATGCGGCCCGAGCAGTTGAGTGTGGGGCAGTTATGTGAGATGGCGCGTTAGCCGGCGGGCTTGTCCCGCCGCTGCACCGGTCGCTAACGATCGGCGGGGCAAGCGCGCTGGCTAATCATGTTGCCTCAATGCAATACGCAGCCTACAGTTGATTACTTCTCTGGAGCGCTTGTATGAAAACCCTCGTCGCGATCCCCGTCTACAACGAACAAAAATATGTGGCGAAGGTGATTGAGAAGGTGGCCAAGCACGCCCAGAACATCCTCGCCATCGACGACGGCTCGACGGACTACACGCCGATGCTCCTGGCTATGCAGCCGGTCGACGTGATCCGCAACCGCACCAACCGTGGCTATGGCACCGCCCTGCGCATGGCTTTCCGCTGGGCGCAGATGTACCACTACGACTGGGTCATCACCATGGACTGCGATGAACAGCACGAGCCCGAGTCACTGCCAGATTTCTTCACAGCGATTAGGGCCGACGACGCCGACGTGATCAACGGCAGTCGATACATCTGCCCCGAACTCTGCGGCGACCCGCCCCCGGCCGAGCGACGCAAAATCAACCAGACGATCACCGGCTGGGCCAATCAGGGTCTGGGCTACAACATCACCGATGCCTTCTGCGGCTTCCGTGCCTACCGCGTCAGCGCACTGGATCGGCTCGACCTCGACGAAGACGGCTACGCCATCCCGCTGCAGCAGTGGGTGCAGTTCGCTGCCAACGGCCTGCGCGTCAAAGAGGTGCCAATTAAGCTGATCTACAACGACCCCAACCGCACCTTCGGAGGCGTGCTGGATGACGCGGAGCAGCGACTGGCCCACTACCGAGAAGTTTTCGAGAGCGAGTTGGCCAAGCACACAGAGTTTGGTGAAGCTGTCATCGACAAGCTTTTGCAGGACTCGGCAAAGTCTGCGGGCTGATCCGGCTACACTCGCATGCGTATGGCCGACCCACCGCCAACCCGCCTGTACATCGACCCGCCCATCAATCAGTGGCAGGTCACGCCCCGCAACGGTCGCAACATCCCCGTCATCGCGACCGGCCACCAGCCCACCCTCTGGCACCCGGGCATCCTCGCGAAGTACCTCGCCGCAGATGTGTTCGCCAAGCATGTCAATGCAACCACCCTCAACGTGATTGTCGAGCACAACCCGCTTGGTCCGTTGGCGATTGAGACCCCAACGCAACAGGGCAAGAAGCTGAGTGTCCAGTCGCTCGTGTTTGGTGATACGTCCATGGCCGCGAGCCTCCCGCCCAATCGGTTGCCGCCGATCGCGGCTGCATCCGTCGATCGCGCGATTCATGGCGCTGGATGCTTGGCGGTTAAAGCCGCGCGCGATGGTTTGCATCGGATCGCAAAGGCTTACGAAGTGCAAAGTGACCACCCGCACCGCTCGGCCCAGAGCGCTGCAGTGCTTGACCAGCTCAAACGCCCCTACCTCGCCGAGCCGATGCCGACGCTAGCGACGAGCGACTTAGTTTCGCAAAACTTCGTTGACCGCCTGCTCGCTGACCCGGTGGGCTGTGTACGGTCCTACAACCGCGCGGCGCTCGCCTACCCCGATGCGGGCATCCGCCCGCTGTACCACGGTCGAGACGTCGTCGAAGCACCGCTCTGGGCGCAGGGGCAGGCTGCATGCACCCCGGTGTTCATCGACCTTGGCGACAGCAAAACGCCGCAGTTTTTTACGCAGGGTCAATCGCTCGACCTGAACGTGTCGGATGTCTTAGTTTATCTAAGACCAAGGGCAGTCACGCTTAGTGCGATCATGCGCTCCGAAGTCTGCGACCTCTTTATCCACGGCAGCGGCGGGGGCGTCTACGAACAAGTCACTGAGCGATGGTGGCAGGATTGGGTGGGCGAGGACCTCGCGCCCATGGCCGTCGTCAGCGCGGACATGTACCTGCCGTTTGATGTGCCCACGGCGACGCCCGCTGAACACGCGAAAGCGCAGTGGTTTGCGCATCACCTGCCGCACAATATCGATCGGTACAGCGAGCCCATTGATGTCGTGGACACAGCGTTAAGAAATGAAAAGAACGAGTTGCTGGATCGCATGAACGACGACCGAAACAAGCGCCGCCGCGCCTCGGCGTTTAAGCGCATTCACGCGATCAATGCCGAGCTTGCTGGTCGACATCAAGACGCGCTAGATCAAGCCCGCCAGCGATCGGCCGATAGCCGTATCGGTCTGTGCAACGCCCAGATCACAGCCCGCCGGGACTGGTGTTTTGCGCTCTATCCCCAATCGCAACTGCATGCGTTGGCCGATCAGATCAAAGCGAGCCTTACTCAAACCGCACGCCGGTGACGAACAGCATCGCGTCGTGGCGCATCGTGCCGTCGTACATGCCCCATCGGAAGCGGGTCTTGCCCTTGGGTCGGCTGTAGCTGCCCTCGCCGACTTTTTCTTTGTTGAAGTAGATCTGGTAGTCGTGGCCGTTGTCGCGTACACCGAGCGTGAAGGGCTTGCCCGTCATCCCGCTGGCGAGTTTCTCGTCTTTGCCTTGGCGGTGGTTGAGTTTGATGTCGCCGTCGTCTGAGAGGTTGATCATGACACCCCAATCGTTTTCGTCATTTTTTGCTTGGAAGATAGCACAGCCGTGAGGTTTGACGATCGTATACGTGCCCTGCCATGCGTGCCAAGGGCCGCGCGTCCATTCCAACTTCGTGAACGCCTCGACCCGTGCCGCGTCTTCTCGGCTATTGCGCACGTTGTACTCGTCCTTGAATAGCCTGAAGACCTGCGTGCTGCCATCTTCCTGGTACCAGCGGGTCCACTTGGGGAAGTCGCCCCGCTGGATGAAGCTGTTGCACAGCGTATGGATGCGGATGTCTTTAGGGACAGGCTGGTCAGCGTTGGGGGCCTTGCTCAGCAGCCTGTTATTGACGTGGATCTTCGAACCCTTGACCCCGTCTTTTGAGTTCTTACCGATCGGGAACGCCTTACGTTTGAGTAACTCATTGAACGTCGGGTCCGTACCCTTTTGAATAAAGAGCTTCTTGTCATCATCCTTGGCCCAGACGTCCTCACTCATCGGTAGACCTGCCAGCGCAATCGCCCCGGCACCGACCCGGCTTAACAACGCCCTGCGATTCAAATGTCGTAATTCATCGCACATCATGATCCCTACCGCAATCGCGTCTAATAAGGTCGTCGTGTCCCCTCTTGATCGACGTTTTGACACCATACATCTTACCGAACGGCGGCGTAACCCTCTGGGTATACAGCATCAAGCGACGCGGGGGCCTTGGCCGATTACACTACCGCCATCCTTACCTGGAGTTACCATGGCTGTTGAAATCGAAGCAAAGATGCGTCTGCACAATCCCGACGCGCTGATCGCCCGTCTGGAAGAGCTCGGCGCGAAGCTCAAAGACAAGCTTAGCGAGACCAATTCGTACTTCGACACCGCCTTGGGCACGCTCAAGTCGACCGACCAAGGCCTTCGCACCCGTGTCGAGGTCGCCAATGCCGGGGGCCCAGACCAAACCATCACCACCACCCTCACGCACAAGGGCCCACGCACGATGGGCCAGCTCAAGTCCCGTCTCGAAACCGAGTTGGACGTCGACAACGCCCGCGACGCAGCGATGCTGCTCGGGGCCCTGGGCTACCACCACGTTCTGAGCTTTGAGAAGCGCCGTATCCGCTACGAGCTGGACGGCTGCAACGTCGAGCTCGACGAGCTACCCGTCATCGGCCGATTCATCGAGATCGAGGGCAGCAGCGAGGAAGCCGTCATCGCGGTTCGTGCCAAGCTGGGCCTGGCCGACGAGCCCATCATCCGCAGCAGCTACATCGCGATGCTCAAAACCCATCAGCAGGAATCCCAAAGCAGCGAGTCCATGATCAAGTTCGAAGACGCGTCGTCGGTCGTGCAGGGGTAAGGTTTATCTGACAGTTAAACAAGTATTTTTTCGCGCCGTTCACCCCGCACGGAGTCCTGTCTCTTATACACAT
>JARFRI010000023.1 GCA_029287335.1 Phycisphaera sp.
TTCGACGACGGTCGCAAGCGCTTTGGACCCCGCCTCGCTGCTGTCGCAAAGCGGCGGGCTTGGGGCAAAGGTGATGGCGCGGATTGGGCGGCGAAGCAGCGCACCGATTGTGCGCGAGAGGGGGGTTTGCGGGCCTATAGAGAGACGATGATTGTGAGTTGTGTGTTAAGATTTGGTTAACTCGGCCCTGAGGGGCTGGAATCGGGGTCCGGATTTCCGAGGGTTTTTGGGGTTCGCGGCTTCGAGGGGGTTACTTCACGTTTTCGATGAGGTAGTACTCGCTGGGGGTGAGGGCTTCGTCGAAGCTGCGGAAGGGGACGCCGATCATTTTGTCGCCTTTTTCGTGGTCTTTGATGATGTTGATCGGGCGGTCGATGGCTTGCTTGGGGTTTTCGTGATCCTGGACGATCAGGCGGATTTGGAGACGGCTTTTGTCGGTGTAGTACCAGGTGCCGTTGGAGTAGGTCCACTTCTTCTCGCGGGACCATTGCTCGACGGGCATGGCGATGGCGAGGATCTTGGCGTCTTTTTGCTGGACGGCCCAGGCGGACTTGGCGACCTTGATGATGTCGGCGGTGTCTTCGCCGGTGTACTTGGTTGCGGGGACGCGGTTCTCACGGATGATCAGGGCTTTGAGGGCGTCGGCCTGCTTGGCGAGGTTGGTTTTCGTGGCTTGGTACTCGTTGACGACGGGCTTACTGCCTTCGGGGTCGATGACTTTGAGCAGCGCGAGTTTGTCTTGGGCCCATTCCATGCGTTGGGGGATTCCGCCGTTGAAGAAGGCGGGTTTTTGCTCGGCGACGGCTTCATTGCCGTACTTCTGGGCCTCGGCCAGGTCTTCGCGGATGGACTTGGGCAGGATTTCTTTCTGCTCGACGATGTTGTCGTCGAATTCCTTGAAGCTGCCTAGCGCGGCGTTGCCGGTCTGCTCGATGGCGGTGCCCATGTCGGTTTTCTGCTGCATCAGGCGCTGGTAGGTCTTGGCGATGCGGACGAGTTCTTCCTGGGCGGCTTGTCGTTGTTGGAAGAGCTCTGCGGCACGGGCGCGGTCGTCGGTGAAGATCCAGTCGAGGCCGTAGTCGCTGGACAGGCCGCCGAGGCGTTTTCGGTCGGCGTCGAAGTCGGGGAACTTGGCCGGGTCGATCATGGCCATGATCTCGGCGTGCAGGGGCTTGAAGTAGTCCTCGCTGCCTTGGATGGATTCGAGTGCGAGGGCGAGGTTTTCTTTGGCGGCGGCGACGCCCTGGCCGTTGGCGGGGATCTTGGCCAGGCCGTCTTTGACGAAGCCGGCTTGTCGGCGGGCCTCTTTGATCGCCCCGAGTGCCGCGTACGTGGTGCGGTGGTTGATGAGCATCTGGTCTTCGACGGGCTTGAGCTTGGCGTGCAGTTCGACGAGTTGGTTGGCGGGTGCTTCGACCTTGTTGCGGAAGGTGAACTGGGTGTTTTTGAAATTGTCTGCGTGGGGGTAGCCGAGCTTGACCTCGCCGTCTTTGATCTTGGGTGCGTCAGCGGGTGCGTCGCTGCCGGTGAGGATCTTGGCGAGTTTGGTGTGGAGTGCGACCGCGGCTACGTACTTGGCGGAGGTGGCGGCAACGCCTTCTGCGGCTTCGGGCAGTGTCGCGACGATTTTGCCTGCGGCGTCGAGGTCGCCTTTGGCCTGGTCGAGGCGGACCTTGGAGAGCTTGGCGGCCGAGCCGGTGGGCGGGGTGGTGCGGTGGCCGATGCTGGCGTTGACCGAATCGAGGTTGACCTGAGCGCGTTTCAAGTGGCTTTCGACCTTGGCCACATCAGCCGCGGTGTCCGCGTGAGCCACGACGGGGGTCAGGAGGAGACATGCTGCCAGAACAAAGAACGCGATTCGCAGGGGAGTCTTCATCATTTATCTCAAGCTGGATGAGGGGGACCGGATTCAGGCTGAACATCGATTATAAGAGTTCGCCCCGCGATGCCAGGAAATATGTCTCGCAATCACGATTGATCACCTGAATGAACAGTGGATCAGGTCTTGAGAGATGGCTTTCTAACCTGTTTTCGGCGTGATGGGTGGAGATTTGCCCCTGTTTGGGTCCAGATAACGGTGTCAGTAACCTTTGTTATTTGCCTGTTGTAGGGGTTTTTCGGGTTTTTTCGACTTTTTTACCGGTAACGGGTGTGCCGCGCTTAAGGCGGGTGCCGGTCGTGACGATTGTGCCGGTGGAGCCAATGGAAGGTTCTGGACGGACTGAACGGCGCTGCTTCCGATAAGTGGCGTTTAGGTCCGAGGTGGCGGCAACGCAACGCCGTCACCGAAAAGGCTCAGGCAGCCAGCCGGGGTTATGCGGGACGCATAGCCCGGTTGCACGACTCAACTCCGCGGTTCGAGTCGTGCAAGCCAACTGGACCGCCCCGCTTCGGCAAAGGATGGCCGACGGGCAACGGGTCAGGCGGACAGGCCGGTGAGCAAACATCGGGTCACTCGGGATGTTACCGAGTGGCCTACAACGCATCGTGATCGGATCGGAGATCCAACACAGGACCTGTGGCAGGATGCCATAAACCGACGACGTGACACCCAACCATGTGATCACGGAGGACCCACACTATGAGTCGCATCAATACAAACGTACAGTCTCTGATTGGCCAACGAGTTTTAGGCCAGAACAACAAAACCCTCAACACCTCGCTCGAGCGGTTGTCGACTGGCCTGCGGATCAACCGCGGTAAAGACGACCCCGCCGGCCTGATCGCCAGCGAGAACCTGCGATCTGAAAAGGCATCGATCAGCGCCGCCATCGGCAACGCTGAACGGGCCGACCAGGTCGTGAACATCGCTGAAGGCGGTCTGCAGGAGATCAACTCCCTGCTGATCGAGGTCCAGTCGCTCGTTGGCCAGTCCGCCAACGACGCGGGCCTATCCGCCGACGAGAAGAATGCCAACCAGCTCCAGATCGACTCGATCCTTCAAACGATCGACCGTATCGCGGCTTCGACCTCCTTCCAAGGCACCAAGCTGCTCAACGGCACGTACGACTTCACCCCCACCGGTGTCGATCCGACCGTTGCTGACTTCCAGGTCAACGGTGCCAAGCTTGCCTTCGGTGAAAACCGCGACGTCGACGTGCTGGTCACCCAGTCCGCTCAGCGTGGCTCGCTGTTCCTCTCGCTGGGCACGAACCTGGACCTCGCCTCGGCGACCTCCTCGTTCACCTTCGAGCTTGGCGGCACGCTGGGTACCCGTGAGTTCACCTTCGGCTCGGGCACCACGGTGGCCGACATCGCCGCGAGCATTAACACGTTCTCCGATATCACCGGCATCTCCGCCGTGGCATCGGGCGTCTATGTCGAGCTGAAGTCCGAAGAATTCGGCTCGGCCGAGTACGTCAACTTCAAGATCACCAACCTCGGTGGCTTGACCGGCGGCGTGGGTACCAACTCGTCAACTGGCGAAGATATCCTCGGTGCAACTAACGCCTTCTCTGCGACCACCGACATCCGCGACAGCGGGTTGGACGTGGGTGCGGTGATCAACGGTGTCGCAGCAGTCGCGACCGGCACAAGTGTTCGGATCAACACCGACTTCCTTGATGTCGAGATCGATCTGACCACCGCAGGGGCACAAGCCCTGGGCGCGATTGATGCCTTGACCATCACCGGCGGCGGTGCCCAGTTCAACCTCGGCCCGAACGTCGATATCCTCAACCAGGTCTCTCTGGGCATCGGCAACGTCGCCGCACGTAACCTCGGCACGCTGACCAACGGCTACCTGGACCAGCTGGGCGCATCCAAGGGCAACAACGTGGTCGATGGCGACCTCGGCGGGGCTCAGAAGATCGTCAACGACGCGATCAACCAGGTCTCCAGCCTCCGCGGCCGACTCGGTGCGTTCCAGAAAAACATCGTCGGTGCGACCATCCGGTCCCTCGGCGTCGCCCTGGAAAACACCTCTGCTGCTGAATCCGCGATCCGCGATACGGACTTCGCCGAGGAAACCGCCAAGCTGACACGTGCTCAGATCTTGGTCCAGTCCTCGACGCAGATTCTCAGCATCGCCAACAGCCAGCCGCAGAACGCCCTGGCACTGCTTGGCTAAGACAAGTCCTGAACCGGATACCCCTCGTGGGTTTCCGATCACTGATGCGGAGCGGCGCTGGCAACAGCGCCGCTTCTTTTTTATAGCTTGTTGGATGAGGATGCCCCGAAAGCCACAATCGGCGTAGAATATCGCCCATGAAGACCTTTACCACCCTGCTGGCCCTTGTCCTGACCGCGACCTTCACACTAACCGCTGCTGCGCAAGATGTTGCCGGCAGTTGGCAGGCCGAATCGGTCAGCAGTATCGAACCGCCCGAGGGTGCAGCGCTGACGCTTTCTTTTGGTGACGAGGGCAAGGCCACGATCACGTACACCCTCGCCGGAGAGTCGCAGGCTTGGCAGTACGACTATGCCGTGACCGACGGCCAGCTCACGCTCGATCCCACCAAGTTCTTTGGCGAACCGCAGACCGTGACCTACGACATCAAGTTCGACGAGGGCAAGCTGCTCTTGCTGACGCCTAAGCCCAAGCCGGCCAAGGAAGAGGCTGAAGAAACCGAGGAAACCGAAGGCGCAGCAAAGCCTGACACGGAAGATGCGGTTGAAGAACTAGGCGAAGAAGAGCCCGACGAAGCGTCGGCAGAAGAGGCGACCGAAGAGGTTGAAAAAGAGGCCGAAGAAGAGGACACGCGCGTCCCGGTGTGGGTTTTGATCAAGGCTTAGCCGGACCCTCTACAATCTCCCCATGCCCGAAAAGGTCTTGCTCATTCATGGCATCGCGATGCGTAGCGAAGCGAAGGTGGTGAAGTACGCCTGCACGCTGAACGATCTCATTGGCGAGGACTACGAGCTGGTGCCGGTGTACTGGGGCGACCTGGGC
>JARFRI010000118.1 GCA_029287335.1 Phycisphaera sp.
AGCGTCAGATGTGTATAAGAGACAGGTGAAGCTCACATCGGTACGCTCGGCCAGCACCGAGCCGCGTTCGGCTTTCTCCAACAGCTTGAGAAAGGATGAGAGGTCCTTGCGTTCGCTGATGATTCGGCCGACGGTTTGCGCCTCGGCAGGGTCGGCGGCAAGGGCTTGGTTGGCCGAGAGCACCGTTCCGATCGTCATCGCGCAGAACGCGACGCGCTTGAGCGAACGAGTCGCTGTGCGCAGTCGGATCGCGCGGATGGATGTGTTGATCAAGAACATGTTGTTTCCTTTTGTGGAGGTAAATGGCCCGGCGGAGACCTGATATTAATGAACAGCCACGTTTTGACCGTTTTCACTCTCAAGCGTTCGCTGCAATCAAACCCTCAGATTCAGCAGAGGCCTGTTCTTTTGAAAAAACTCGTCAGTTGGTGATGAGGGCTCGTACGGCGCGATGGGGTGTCCTTGAATCTGATGAATTGTTTGGCGGCTTGTGCGCGCGTGGTCTCGGGGTTGTCCGAATCCCAAAGACAAGCGTTCAACGATTCGACCCCCGCGTGGTGACGCGGCGGCTACGACATCCTTCTGTCAACGATCCGTAGCGCGACGCCGCCCCTGTCCTTTGGGGCTAAAAGTGTCGGCTACTTTTTCGCATGGTCACGCGGTGCAGGAAAGCGATTGGGGATTGTGGTTGCGGATTGTGCGGGGGCCTGGCCGGCGTTGGGTGGGTAGAGAGGTCGTGAATCAAGCGCGCGCGAGGAGTGGGTTTGGGGCTTTGATGAAGGGGGGGGGAATGCACGAATGGCGAATGTCGAATGAATGTCCAAACCCCAAGCCCCGACACCAGCCGCAACTTGGCATGGATATTGGGCATTCATTTTGGCATTGGTCGTTGCTCGTGTACCCCACGGCGTTGCTGTCGCAAAGCCGAGGGCTTGACAAGCCCATCTTGAGGGTGCGCCGATTGTGCGCGACGAGGGGGTTTGCGGGGCGTAGAGAGACGATGATTGTGAGTTGTGTGTTAAGATTTGGTTGAATCGGCCTTGAGGGGCTAAAAACGGGGGTGCTTTGGCGCAGTAAAAAACCGGCATCCTTGCGGACGCCGGCTTCTTTCCCGGGGACCCGGAATATTCTCTTGGTTGTCAGCCGCCCATTTGGAAGATGCCGCTGGCTTCTTCGATGGCGTCGGGCAGTTGCTTGGCGACCTCGTCGAGGATGCCTTGGGTCAGGCCCAGCTCTTTGAGCAGGGCCGGGTCGACGTCGTTTTGCTGGGTGCCGACGGTGAAGCCGATGCCCAGTTGCTTGGTGATCACGTCGGCGACGTAGACCAGGCCGGTGAGCGTGCGTTGGCCCGGAGCCAGTTCGGTGGGTCGGTGGTGGAAGCCGGTGACGTATTGGAAGGACTGTGGGAATTTCCAGAGTTTGCACAGGCCTTGGCCGAATTGTTCGTGGTTGGCACCGAGGACCTGGGTCTCTGCTTGTAGCAGGGACATGTCGGGGTTTTCATCGAGTTTCTGGAGGACCTCGACGAATTGGTTTCGTCGGGCCTGGATCTCGACCATGATACCGATGTCGTGGATAAGGCCGGAGAGGAAGGCTTCGTCGGGCAGGCCGAGGGAGACTTTTTCGGCGAGGAGTCGTGTGGCACAGGCCGAGGCGATGGCGTTGGCCCAGAGGTCGCGTGCGTCGAAGTTGGCGGCGATCTTGCCGCCGCGGAAGAGCTTGGCCAGCGATGCGGCGATGGCGATGTTTTTCACGGCGTTGAGGCCGAGCAGGACGATGGCGCGGTTGATGGAGCCGATCTGTCCGGGCAGGCCGTAGAACGCGGAGTTGACGACCTTGAGGATGCGGGCACCCAGTGCGGGGTCGTTGCTGATGACGTTGTTGAGGTCCTGTGCCGTCGAGTCGGGGTCCTCGACCAGCTTGATGATCTTGATCGTCACTTCAGGAAGTGTGGCGATGTGGCTGATCTCCTGGATCGCGGCGGTGACGATCGCTTCGGTATCAGCGGAGGTGGTTTGGGTGGTCGGTGTGGTTTCGGACATCGGGTACATCTCCCTGGCGTGGATCGTAAGGTCGCTAGGGGGACCATCGGCCGTGTGGGGAGGCGACTTAACGGGTTGTGCGGATTAGGCGAGAGATTCGGTGAGGCCGGTAACCCAAGACGCCAGTTGCTCCAGCGCGTCGCGATCGACGTCCGAGAAATCGTCGGCTTGGGCCGAGTCGATATCGAGCACGGCCCAGACGGTGCCCTGGTCATCACGGATGGGCACGACGATCTCGCTTTGGGTTTGGCTGGAGCAGGCGATGTGGCCGGGGAAGGCATGGACATCGGGGACGAGTTGGGTGGTGTTGGTCGCCCAGGCGGTGCCGCAGACGCCTTTGCCGTGGGCGATGCGCGTGCAGGCGATGGGGCCTTGGAACGGGCCGAGCACGAGCTCGTTTTGCTTGACGAGGTAGAACCCGACCCAGTGGAAGGCGAACGCCTGGTGCAGCGCGGCGGAGACGTTGGCGAGCGTGGCGATGGTGTCCCGCTCGGCCTGGATCATCGCGAGCAGTTGGGGCAGCAGCTGCCGGTAGGTGTCGGCTCGGCCTTGATT
>JARFRI010000140.1 GCA_029287335.1 Phycisphaera sp.
GACATGGGCTTCAAGTACTGGGGCCTGATCTACGATCAGGGCCGACGTAACTCGCTGCTCACCAAGCACGAAGAAGGCATCGACCTGAAGAAGGACATCAACTGGGGCGACTGGAACGACTACCGCGTCGTCTGCAAAGACAATGTGATCGAGGTCTTCATCAACGGCAAGCTCTTCTCGAAGCACACCGAGAAAGACGCCGACATCGCCAAGGTCAAGGGTATCATCGGCCTGCAACTGCACGCCGGCCCGCCAAGCGTCCGCTACTACCGCAACATCCGCATCAAAGAGCTGGACTGATTCAAATTTAGTCAGAACACTGGGGAGGGCCAAAGCCCTCCCTTTTTCGTGCCTATGCTTTTCAAACAAGACAACAAGGAGTCGATATGAATTCAATCCAACGCGCCCTCACCCTCTTCACCCTGCTGCTCGTGACAATCCCCGCTTTCGCCAAGGACGCACCGAAACAACAGGACGCCAACGGCAAGCTGAAAATCTTTGTCCTCGCGGGCCAGTCCAATATGGTCGGCTTCGGCACGGTCCTCGGCGACAAGCCCGGGACCATGCAGACCGCGGTCCAAAGCAACCCCGACACCTATGGCCACCTCGTCGAAGATGGCGACCCGATCACCCGCAAGGATGTTTACGTCGTCAACCTGTCAGGCGGCAAACAAAAAGAAGCGGGCTTCCTCGACACCAACTTCGGCGCACAGGCCAATCACATCGGCCCGGAGTACGGCTTTGGCTGGGTCGTCGGCGACTACTACGAAGACCCCGTGCTCATCATCAAGTGCTCGTGGGGCGGTCGATCGCTGGCCAAGAACTTTCTGCCGCCAAGTATCGAAGCCTATGACGAGCCTAAACAGGACGGCGACACTGGCTTCCACTACGCCGAGATCATCCGCCACGTCAAAGAAGTCACCGCCAACCTCGACAAGTACGTCCCCGGCTACAAGGGCAAGGGCTATGAGATCGTCGGCTTCGGCTGGCACCAGGGTTGGAACGACAGCATCGATCAGGGTGCAGTCGATGTGTATGAGCGCAACCTTGTCGCGCTGATCAAAGACCTCCGCAAGGACCTCGGCGTCATCGACATGCCCTTCGTCGTCGCCAACACCGGCATGCGCGGATGGGATATCCCCGATCGCTACAAGGCCAAGGTCGACAAACACGTCGAAGCACAACTCGCACCCGGCGACCCCAAGCAGCACCCCGAGTTCGCGGGCACCGTGGCCGGCGTCGAGACCCGCGGCTTCGCCCGAACCAAGGAGCAATCGCCCTCGGGACAACAGTTCCACTGGAACCGCAACTGGGAGTCGTACTACCTCATCGGCACCTCGATGGGTAAGGCCATGGTCAACATGATCGCCGAGTAAGCCAAACCTACCAAGACAACCTCGCCTCATCGAAAGCCCCTGCACGGGGCTTTTTTCGTATCACGATGCATCTCATCTAAGTCGACAGATAACTGCAAGCACTTAAGCTTCAATGGTTTATGCGAAAATAAAAGATTGAGGTTGATCGAGCCGATATTTTGTGTAAGTATATGCTTACTCCTATCGATTGAGGGCCTCGTTATGGAAATCCTGATCCTCCTGCTTGTCCTGGCACTGCTCACGGGGCTGATCCTTGGCCCGATTGGGTTCTTCAAGGCCCAGGCCCTGAGCAACAAGACGGCTGAGCTTGAGCGGCAGCTTGATCGGCTGTCGGTGGACATGGAAGGCTTACGCACGCTCTGCCTCAAGCTGCGAGCCAGCACGGCAGCAGACGAACCGTCGCCCAGCGCAGCGCCGCACACGACGACCGCTGTTGCGGAAGAAGATTTGCAGGTGGCAAAGGATGAGCCCGCAGTCGAGCCACCGAGTGAAGACATGCCGACGACGCTTGAACGATTGCGCGAGCTTCGGCAGCAGCATCAAGACGCCGAGCAAGGCAAGCAGGCAATCACCCCGCCTGCTGTTGATGAGGCCGAACCATCGGACAGCGAAACGTCTGAGTTGGCGGCTGAAGCGGAAGATGTTGAAGAGTTAGAAGCCCTAGCCATTGAAGCTGGCAATGAAGAAGAGCCGGCTGCCGCTCTCGCGAACCCGCAAACACAAAACAAGTCGATCGACGCGACCCCATCACCTTCGCGCCGTCTAACGATCGAAGAAGTCCTGGCAGGTAAAGTCTTCGTCTGGATCGGCGCGATCGCGTTGGTACTGACCGCGGCGTTCCTGCTCAAGCTCGGCTTCGATGAAAACATCATCACCATCCCGGTGCGCGTGATCGGCGCGGGTGTGTTTAGCCTGGCGCTGTGGTTTGCCGGCGAATGGGCACGGAAACGCGTCAGCCTGATCGCGCAAGTGCTCTGCGGGGCGGGCGTCGCGGTGTTGTATGGCACGATTGTCGCCGCAGAACACTACCAACTGCTCGGCCCGAGCAACACCATCGCGTTTGGCCTCATGGGCCTGGTCACCGCGGCCGCCGTCGTCCTCTCGCTCCGACATGGCCCGGCCGTCGCCATCCTCGGCATGCTCGGCGGGTTCATGATGCCGCCCCTGCTCATCGACAACATGAGCCCGACGC
>JARFRI010000348.1 GCA_029287335.1 Phycisphaera sp.
CCGCCGGTCGGCACCGCCAGCACGGGGTACTGACCACGCAGCGACCTGGGCAGCGTCGGCTGCAAGGAGATCGCACGCAGCGCGCGGTCTGCGTTGGACTGCGTCGCGGTCAGATAGCGGTTGAGCCAGCCCTCGGTGACGGTCTTGACGCCCGGCGCAGCGCGCTCCATAAAGTCCTGCGCGTCGAAGTGGCTACGGGTGGGGTGCGTCGAGCCGGTACACATGATCGCGGCCATGCGCTTGTCTTCGTAGAGCTTGTGGAGGGGCTTGAGTGCCGGGTGCAGGCCGAAGAGGTTGGTCAGCGGGATGACGGCCGGGTTCTCCGGGTCGTCGGATTGCGCGGGGATGGCAATCGTCGGACGGACCTTGAAGTAGTCCGGGTCACCAGCCGGGACGATCGCGTTCAATGGGTCGGCCCCGCCACGCAGATAAATCGTCACCAGCGTCGGCGGGTGGCCCTGCTCGCGCAAGGCCTGGGCCAGTGCCTCACCATTAAACCCAAGCGCGGCCGCGCCCATAAAGGCACTTGAGCCAGCGAGAAATTGTCGTCGTGTTGGGGACATCAGGTCGCTCCTAATTTATTGCTGCTGAAAGTCCGGCGAGCCCAGCATCGTCGCCAGCATCTGCTCGGCACTTGGGTTTCGACCGAGTTCTTCATCGATGATCCTGCTGGTTCGGTCGTTAAGTCCGGCCGGGA
Source organism: Phycisphaera sp. (assembly GCA_029287335.1). GTDB lineage: Bacteria > Planctomycetota > Phycisphaerae > Phycisphaerales > Phycisphaeraceae > JAHQVV01. The sequence continues at coordinate 698 of JARFRI010000348.1, forward strand.
GGATCTGATTGGCGATCTTCTCTTTAAGTTGTTTCGCGGGCAGGTTGGCGAGCAGCGCATCGGGGACGCGCATGCCGCTGAGCCGATTGCCCGCCAAGTCCATCGCAAACGTCCAGCGGTACACCAGCACGCCCGGGTCAAGCCAGGCTTCTTTCGTGTCGTACCATCCCGTTGGATCGGGGCAGCGGTAGGTGGGCTGGCCCATGAGCGTTAAGGCCCGATCGATCTGCTCGTAGCCATCAACTTCCGCGCCGGTCGCGCGTATCGATGACACCACAAACTCAAAAGGCGTCTTGAACTTCACGCGGTGGTTCTGACGGTAGAAGAAGTCGTCGGAGAATACGATCGCTTCGTAGACCTTTGTCAGATCGCCATCGGTCTTGCGGAAGACCTTGGTGACCTCGGCGACAAGCTCTTCACTGGGTTCATCTCGCAGGAGGTAGGCACAGAGCTTGCGGGCGACGAAGTCGGCGGTGTATTTGTGTTTAGCCAAGGCACGGATGACCATGATGCCCTGGTCCTCGCCGCCGCCCCGGAGGCGCGAGCCGAGCACGACTTTGTCGCGCTCGTCGTGAACATTTTGATTGAAGTAAAAGGTGTAGTCGCCGTTTTGGTCGTATCGATCGCCTTCGCCGGTCCAACGCGCGGTCCAACCGGTGAAGACGCGTGCGAGTTCGGTGACATCGCGCTGGGTGTATTCGCGGTCGACGCCGAGCGAGTGAAGTTCCATCAACTCACGGGCATAGTTTTCGTTGAGGCCGCGTTGTCGTTGCAGGGCACGAACGGATCGGGGGACGTTTTTGCGGTCTTCAAACCGATCGACGAGTCGCTGTTCGCTATCGGTTAGTGGTTTTTGCGAAACGATGTTATCGAGATAGACGAGCATCGCCGGGTGCCGAGCCGAGGAAAGCAGCAGGTGCTCAAACTTTCCAAAGGCAAATCGTCGGATGACTTCTTCTTCCCAGTTGTTGGCGAGCAGGCCGACTTCATCTTTTTGTTGATCGATCGAGAGGTGCTCGCGCCAGAAGGCGACGATGATCTCTTGGAACTGTCGTTCGGAAAAGACCGCGCGGTGGTAAACACTGTCGCGCAGCTCTTTCTCGACTTCCGCTTCCATACGGTTACGCTCTTGTTGTTCCTGACGTCGTTTTTCACGCTCGGCGCGTGTCGGGTTGTTGTTCGCGTAGGGGGTGTAAGGTGGTCGGTACTTACGGAAGATCTCGCCGCTGGTCATGCTCAGCGTCTTGGCATGTTCGGTGATGAACTCATCGACATAGACATCGTCGATAGAAGTAGGGTCAAGTTGCTGACGCATCCACTTCTCAACGCCGATCTCCATCACGCGCTCGACTTGGCCGGGCCTTGGGCCAAAGGCCATGCGATTCAGGGCGTGGGTCGCGCGCTCGCGTTCGGTGAGGGCGGGTCCTTTGTCGGACTCACCACCGTCGGTCCGATCGGGGCGCGTGGCTTGGGCGAACAGGCTTGGCGTACACATCAGCGCAAGCAAAAGCAACATACCGGCCCGGTAGTGTGTCAATCGATTTGCCATGAGTTACAGGCCTCACCTGTCAGAAAAAACGAAAAGAGCGATCTTTTAACACTTTGACGATTAATCATAGGTCACAAGACGTCTTAATTGTCGTATTTATTAGGAAAAATGCAATAGTTCAAACCATGTACGATGCTGAAATGGAAAATAAACAAGCCCTCGAGGTGCTCGCTTCGGGCAAGTTCATGCAGATGGTTCGGGCGGGGCGATGGGAGTATGTGCGTCGGCACACCGCCGAGGGTGCGGTCGCGGTGATCGCGACGACGGACGGGGATGAATTGGTGCTGGTCGAGCAGATGCGTGTGCCGATGGGGTCCCATTGTCTGGAGTTACCCGCGGGGCTGGTCGGCGACACGGCGGCAGACAAGGGCGAGGCACTGCTCGATGCGGCACGACGGGAGCTGCTCGAAGAGACCGGCTACACCGCGACACGACTTGAACATCTCTACCCCGTCGCGACGAGCCCGGGCCTCAGCAGCGAGACGATCGACCTGTTCCGCGCCACCGGCCTGACCAAACAGCACGCTGGCGGCGGGGTCGACCACGAAGACATCCACGTCCACCTTGTCAAGATCAGCGAACTCGACGCCTGGCTAAGAGAACGCCAAGCGGCGGGAGTCGTGATCGATGTCAAGGTGTATTGCGCCTCCGCGATGCTGCAGCGGGGCTAGCGTCCGGTTGTTGTTCGTAAGTTTGTAAGCCAAACCCCGCTCAGGCCGCTAGAGTTGTCCTTCTATGTCTCGCGGAGCGACCCCCGACAACCCGACCCAGCCAAGCACCGCGGTGGTGATTTGGCGACTGGTCAAGCTGACCTGGCGCTACCGCCGAGGGGCCATGCTGATCGTTTTGCTGCAGATGGGGCTGCTGGCGTTTTCGCTGTCCGGGCTCGGGCTTGTGGGGTTGGGGATCGATGTGATCGGCCAAGGCGTCGGCGCATCGGATAAGGCGGCGCGTTGGCCTTTCGGGATCGAGCCGCCGAGCCAGTGGTCCGCGATGACCAGCGTGCTTGTCATCGCTGCGGCGGTGTTGATGCTCGCACTGATGCGGTTCGTCCTGGAGCGGGCGTCAATGGTTTACAAGGCCCTGCTGGTGCGTGACATCGTGACCGATCTGCGCAACGCGGTCTACGACAAGATGCAAAGGCTGAGCTTCCGCTTCTTTGATCGCAACGAGTCCGGCTCGATCATCAACCGTGTGACCGGTGATGTCCAAGCGGTCCGCCGATTTATCGACGGCGTCATGATCGAGCTACTTATCCTTGTCATTTCGCTCACGTTTTTCCTGGGCTACATGCTGTCGATCCACGTCAAGCTCACCCTCGCCTGCCTCGCCACGACGCCGATCCTCTGGTTCCTGACCACGACTTTTTCGCGCATTGTTCGACCCGCCTACCGTGCCAACCGTGAGCTATTCGATAAGGCCGTGCTCGTGCTCTCTGAGAACGCGCAAGGGGTCCACGTCGTCAAAGGCTTCGCGCTACAGGATCGCGAGACGAAGAAGTTTAAGCAAGCCAACGACGCGGTCGCCGACCAGCACCGATGGATCTTTCAAAAGGTCGCGCTGTTTATTCCCTCGGTCGGGCTCATCACCGCGATCAATTTGCTGATCCTGCTCGTCTACGGCGGGTATCTCTACGCCAACGACCCGACCTTCGCCTTCGGCTCGGGCCTGTTCGTCTTCGCGGGCCTGCTCACGCAGTTCTCCTCACAAGTCGGCAACCTCGCGCAGATCACTAACGCGGTGCAACGATCGGTCATCGGTGCCCAGCGCGTCTTCGAGGTGCTCGACGAGCCCTTTGAAGTCGAGTCCAAACCCGACGCTTTGCGGCTTAGCAGGGCAAATGGCCAGGTCACCTTTGACAACGTCGCCTACCGCTACCACCCCGACGATACCGAGGCGATCCGAGGCATCACCTTCACCGCAAACCCCGGCGAAACCATCGCGATCCTCGGCGCCACCGGTAGTGGTAAGTCCACGCTGCTCTCCATGATCCCACGCTTCTACGACCCGACCCAAGGCAGCGTCAAAATCGATGGACACGACCTGCGCGACCTACACCTCGACGACCTCCGCCGAAACATCGGCACCGTGTTTCAGGAAACCTTCCTCTTCTCCAACACCGTCAAGTCCAACATCGCCTTTGGCAACCCCAAGGCAACCCAAGACCAAATCAAACAAGCCGCCGAGATCGCACAGGCCCACCACTTCGTGACCACCGAACTGGACCACGAGTACGACACCGTCCTGACCGAAGGCGGCAACGGCCTGTCCGGCGGTCAACGCCAACGCCTGGCGATTGCGCGAGCCCTGCTGCTGGACCCGCCGATCCTGATCATGGACGATCCCACCGCCGCGATCGACCCCGAGACCGAGCACCTGATCATGTCGGCCATGGAGAGCGCGATGACTGGCCGGACGACCTTCATCGTCGCCCATCGCCTGAGCACACTCAAACGAGCCGACCGCGTGATCGTTTTAGAAAAAGGTGTCATCACCGACATCGGCACCCACGACGAACTGATGCGCACAAGCGAACACTATCGCAACGCTGCGGAGATCCAACTAGCGGACGACAAGTCGAAGCAGTTACTGGGGATTGGGGAAGGCAGTTGAACCACGAAGGCACGATGGTCACAAAGAAAGGCAAGTAATGTTTGATCTGAATCCTGAAACTGAAAAATTAGCACGACGAGTCATTGGTGGTGCGATCGAAGTACATCGCGCATTAGGGCCTGGGTTTTTAGAGAAGGTTTATCAGCGTGCTTTATCGGTTGAATTCGAACACCTCGGTATTGCGCATCGAATCGAATCGCCCATTCATATTCCGTATCGCGGCATGGATATTGGTGAAGGTCGTGCAGATATTCTTGTCATGGGTCAATTGATCGTCGAGCTTAAGACCGTAGACGCGATTAACGACATTCATCGGGCGCAGGTCATTTCATATCTTAAGGCGACAGGACTACGATTAGGCCTGCTCATGAACTTCAACACTACCGTTCTGAAAGATGGCATCCAAAGAATCATCCATTAAATACTGCCTTCCTTCGAGACCTTCGTGTCTTCGTGGTTATAAATGAACGAACACTCCACCCAACAACCGCGCCTGCTCACGCATGTGAAGCGAGACGACAAGGAAGCCAAGCAACGGCCGCTGAGCTTCGCGGTGATCCGTCGGCTGCTTGGGTACACCAAGCCGTACGCGCTGCGTCGCAACACGCTGATCGTGCTGGCGTTGGTACGCTCGGTGCAGTTGCCCGCCTTGGCGTGGGCGTTGGCGGCGGTGCTCAACGGGCCGGTGCTCGCCAAGGACTGGCATGGCACGCTGTGGGGCGCAGCGGGGTTCTTCTTGCTCGCGGTATCGACGGCTGTCGTCTTCCACTATCGCATGCGCCTGGCACTGGAACTGGGCGAGGATGTGGTTCATGACCTGCGGGCCGAGATCTTTGAACACCTGCAATCGATGTCGATGCGGTTTTACGATTCGACCAAGCTCGGGCGGATCATCAGCCGAGTGACATCGGATGCGGAGAACGTAAGGATGGGGGTCCAGAGCGTGTTGTTTATCACGCTGGTACAGCTTGGGGCGATGGTTGTCGCCGCAGCGATCATGTTGTATTACGACCCGCCACTGTTCTTTGTCGTCCTGGCGATGGCGCCGGTGTTGTGGTGGGTGAGCCAGTTCTTTCGCAACCGCTTGAGCACGGCGTACCGCGCGACGCAAGAGAGCTTTAGCCGAGTGACCGCGACGCTGGCCGAGTCGGTCAACGGCATCCGCGTCACGCAGGGCTTTGTCCGGCAAGACACCAACGCGGAGCTCTTCGGCGATCTAGTCGATGACCACGCGTCGTATCACGTCAAATCGAGCAAGCTTCAGGCGGTGTTCCTGCCGTTCCTTGAGCTGAACAGCCAGGTGTTCATGGCCGTGCTGCTAGCGATTGGCGGGGCGCAGGTATTGCTGGGTGTGTTCTTTGCAGACTACGCCGCGGTGTCGCCGCTGGATCGGTTCGAGTCGCTGGTGGTGTTCGCGTTGTTGATGCCGCAGTTTTTTAATCCGATCGCCACGATTGGCCGGCAGTACAACGACGCCTTGACCGCGATGGCCGGGGCCGAGCGCGTGTTCGGGTTGCTGGACACTGAGCCGGAGCAGTTGGACAGCGCCGGCGCGATCGGGTTGCCAACGATCCAGGGCCGAGTCGAGCTGGACAACATCACCTTCGGTTATTTACCGAACAAGCCAGTGCTGCATGGCATCTCGCTGATCGCTGAGCCGGGCCAAACCGTTGCGCTTGTTGGCGAGACCGGCAGCGGTAAGAGCTCGATCATCAACCTGATCGCCAAGTTTTATCTGCCTAACGAGGGCCGGGTGCTGATCGATGGCTACGACACGCAACAAGTCACCGGTAAGTCGCTGGCCCAACAACTGGGCATCGTGCTGCAACGCAACTACCTGTTCACCGGCACCGTGATGGACAACATCCGCGTCGGTCGACCCGAGGCGAGCGACGAAGAAGTGATCGAATCTGCACGCGCATTGGATTGCCTGGACATCCTTGAACTGCTGCCGCAAGGTTTATTAACCGAGGTCGGTGAGAAGGGCGGCAACCTTTCACTGGGGCAACGACAGATCGTTTGCTTCTGCCGAGCGATGTTGGCCGACCCGCGTATCTTGATCCTTGATGAAGCGACCAGCGCGGTGGACACGATGACCGAGGCGAAGGTCCAGGTTGCCTTGGCTCGCCTGCTTGCCGGCCGAACCAGCTTCGTCGTCGCCCACCGACTGAGCACGATCCGCCACGCGGACACGGTCCTGCTGCTGGACAACGGCAAAATTATCGAACGCGGCAGCCATAACGAGCTGCTCGCCAAAGGTGGCCGATACGCCAGCCTCTACCGCCAGTTCATCCAAGCCAGCGAGGCGTGAGCCAAGAGATGTACGCAAGTAACATCCGATAAGACGCCGGGCGTTAGCCCTCGACCGCGGTGCTTCATCGGCCCGATAGTGTTTGCGTGAATGGCTCGATACCCAACACTCCTGCGCGCCTGCCCGGCCTCGATATGCTCCGCGCGGTCGCCATCTTGCTCGTACTCTTCACGCATGGCCCAACACCCATGTCCGGCGAGATGCCTTACCTGCTCAGCGAATGCCTCATCGCTCTTAAGCGTGGCGGATGGATCGGCGTCGACCTCTTCTTCGTGCTCTCGGGCTTCCTTGTCTCGGGCCTGCTCATGCGTGAACACCGCAGGCACGGCAGCGTTCGGCCGGTGAGTTTCCTCGTGCGCCGCGGCTGGAAGCTCTACCCACCCCTGGTAGTGTTCCTTTGCTTCGTCATGGTTCAGACGCATATGCAGCGCGGCTACTGGCCGACGGATCGGCTCATCGTCAACTTGCTGTGGATCCAGAACTACACCGCAGGATTAATGGTCCACACCTGGTCGCTCGCGGTGGAGGAACACGCCTACTTCTTGATCGCATTGACCTTTGGCATCGCGGCATGGGTCGGCACACGCACCGGGCGTGGCCTGCGATTGGGGTGGATCCCATACGCCTTTATCCCGATCGCGATCGTCGGGCTGATACTGCGCGTCCAAGCCGCCCAGGCCAGCGCCTTTGACATCTATCAGCATCAGTTTCCGACGCACCTGCGTATCGATAGTTTGTTGTTCGGCGTTGTCATCGCTTTTTTCTATCACGAACACCACGCAACGCTAGCTCGCCTGATCGCTCGCTACCGCGCACTTCTGTTCGTCGCGGCAGCAGTGCTCCTGATGCCCTCCTTTGTCATGGACCTTAGAGAGTCGCCATGGGTTTATAGCTATGGCTTGACGACGAACTATCTCGGTGCTGGGGCGCTGCTTTGCGCGATCTTGCCGATGCGGCAGCGGACCGGCTGGTTTGCAGTCAGTATCGCGGCGGTGGGCCGACACTCGTACTCGATCTATCTCTGGCATATGACCGTGTACGGCATCGCCATCGGCCTGATCACGGGTGAGTATCTTGGCAAGCCGCACTGGCCCGTGCCGTATGCCCTGCATCTGGCCGTGTACGCCGCAGCCGCGATCACGGTCGGTATCGTCATGTCGCTTTTAGTCGAGGTCCCCACGCTGAAACTGCGTGACCGCTTCTCGCCCAGGCGAAGCGGGCAACTCGAACCAATCACAGTCCGAGAAGGCGCAACGGAGCACGTCACAAAACCTGTCATCGCCAGGCCCGCCAGCGCTTAAGACCGAGTTGGTTTGTGCCGATCCTACGGATAACAACACTTATCACCCCGAATAACGGATCGATCCAATGGACGAGCACGAAAAGAACCAAGACCAGCCAACCTCTTCACCACAAGGCAACGTCGGCGGCCTGATCGCCGAGGTCGAGAGCAAGATGTCCGAGCTGATGGCTTGGCACAAGACTCAGGTCGCTCAGTTCGAAGACGACAAGGCTAAATTTGAAGCCGAGTTGTTGCTGCAGCGTGAGGCGATCAAAGCCGAGGGCGAGCAGCAGGCCCAGGCCTTGGCAGCTAAAGCCAAATCGCAGGAGCAGGCTTACCAAGACAAGATCGAAGAAAACAAGCAGGCCATCGCGTCGCAGCGCAAGACGTTAGACGAGCGGATGAATGAAGTCGATCAGCAGCGCATCAAGCTCGTTGAACTAACGAGCAAGCTGCGTGCTCAGGAGTCAGCCATCTCGCGTGAGTGGGGCGAAGTCCAACGCGAACGCGAAGCGGTGCAGAAGCAGTCTGAAGAGGTCGCCAAGATGCGCGAGCAGACGCAAGCGCATGCCCAGGCCTGGCTGGAAACCACGGCAGCTGAACTCAGCGAGCCGCTGAAACTCACGACTGAGTTGCCCGACGAATATGAAGAGAATCAAGAAGCCGAACATCAAGCCGAGCAACACCACGAAGCGGCCTGACTTAATTTTCTGCTTTTTTGATTTTTTACTTTTCTGTTGTTTTGTACGCCTCGACCTCGAACGGGTTGTCCCGGTAGGGGTCGTTTCCTTGCGCCCACTGCCAGAGGCCGGCAGCGAGATAGGCAAACACAAACAACGGCCCCCATCGCTCATACTGCCTGACGTGAACGCGTTCGTGTTCGCGGGTGCGCTCTAACTCGGCGACACTCTGTGCGAGGACGACGTGGCCGACCGTGATCGCCGCGGCGCCGTTTTTTACAAAGGGCAGGCGCTTGAGTATCGGCTTGGCCCAGCCGCCATGCGCTTCGACGACGCCGGTGTGTACAGAGCACCCCCCGCCGGTGAGACGGGCGAGCAGCACCCAAATCAACCCGACGAGCGAGTTGGGGCCGGCCCAGAGATAGCGCATACATTGCAACATGGAAAGCTATTTAACCACGAAGGCACGAAGATCAAGAAGCAAGGTAACAAGGCAAGTGGCCACAAAGAAGCACAAGAAGGAACAAAAAAAGACAATAGAAGTGTTATATTTTTGCGCTTTTTTTGCATTTTGTGGCTAAATCATTATGCCTTGCTTCGTGATCTTCGTGCCTTCGTGGTTCAAATCCACAGCTATCGCAACTTAATCGTCGACAGCGCCACCGCCGCGAGCAGGGCGGTGATCAGCCAGAAGCGGACGACGACTTGTTGTTCGGTCCAGCCGATCATGTGGAAGTGGTGGTGGACGGGCGCGCATTTGAAGATGCGCTTGCCGCCACGTAGTTTGAACGAACCGACTTGCAGGATGACCGACGCCATCTCGAAGAAGAAGATCCCGCCGATGATGAGCAGCAGCAGTTCCTGACGGGTAACGACGGCGAGGTAGCCCAGCGTCCCGCCCAGCGCGAGCGAGCCGGTGTCGCCCATGAACACTTGGGCCGGGTGGCAGTTAAACCAGAGGAAGCCCAGGCACGCCCCGGCCATCGCCCCGGCCAAGACGGCCAGTTCATCGGCATAGGGGATATGCGGCACGAGCAGGTACTGGGCGAGGATAAACTCGCCGCGCTCGTAGCCGGCGATCAGGCACAGCACCATGAAGCCGAAGGAGACGATGACCGTGACCCCACTGGCCAGGCCGTCCATCCCGTCGGTCAGGTTCACCGCATTGCTCGTCCCGGCAATAAACATCACAGCGAGAAACACAAACACCGCGGCGGGCAAGATGATCAACCCATCCGACGGCGCCCACTCCCCCGACGCGCGATCAAACACCCACGTCTTGAGGCCAGGCAGGTTTAGCGATCGGCTCATCAACTCGAAGTTGTCCAGGCCCGAAAACTTCGACACGCCGTGGTGGTAGATGAAGATACCAAGCAGGACCGCCAGCCCGAGCTGAAACATCAGCTTCTCCCACGAGCGCAGGCCGTCGCGCGAGCCGGGCTTACGCCGGGCGGTCGTGAGCTTGAGCCAGTCGTCGGCCATGCCGATCCCCGCCATGCCCACCAAACAGATCAAGCCCATCCAGACATAGAACCCGTGCTGGCGCGAGATGTCGGCCAGCAGCAGCGTGACGAGCACGATCGCCCCGACGATCATGATCCCGCCCATCGTCGGCGTGTTCGCCTTGGACTTCATCAACTCATTGATGTCCTTATTAAAGAACTCCGGGTTGTCCCCGATCTTTTGGCCCACGAGCCAAAGGATCACCCGCTTGCCCGAGAGCACCACGACCGCAAACGACAGGATCAACGCCAACACCGCACGGAACTCGATGTACGTGAACACCCGCAGGAAACTGAAGAGGGTCCCTTCGATCGAGTCTTCAATGGCTTGGATGAGCAGGTAGAGCAGGGGGTAATGGGGGTTGGGGTTTAGGGTTTGGGGCCAGCCATGAAGCGCCGCGGCTTGCCGCGTGATAGCGCGCATGACAACACCAGTTATGTCGGCTTATCGTCTTCCGGGGGGCCAAAACGCCGTTCAATCGCGGGGATCAACCGTTCAAGCCGCATCCCTCGCGAGGCTTTGAGCAAGACGGTATCGCCGGGCTCAAGCAGGGCGGCGACCTGGTCGGGCAGGTCGTCAGACCATTCGGGGAAAGCGTGAACGGTGATCTCGCCTGACGCGAGTAATTCGGGTTCGACGGTCTCGATGAACTTACAAGCGTGTGCTG
>JARFRI010000181.1 GCA_029287335.1 Phycisphaera sp.
CCGTCGTACCAGCCCAGTTGCTTGGCCATTTCGGCAACGGTGAAGAAGCAGCCGTACTCGGTCAGCGCGATGCCGTTGTTGGTCATCGTCGCGGGCTTGGCCTTCTTGTTGCTGTACTCGGCTTGCGTCGGGGTGAACAAGTCGATGAAGATCGCGCCCTTGTCGTCGGCCACGGCACGCATCGCTGCGGTGTAGGCCTTGAGCACGGTGTTGCGCTGAACGACGGCGTCGCCGGTCGGCAGCGGGCTATCTAGGTCTTCGTGGGCGATCGGGGAGACGAGCACGATCTGCGGGGCCGACTCACCGTTGTATTTCGCGTTGATGTGCGTTTCGACTTGCTTGGTCAGATCGGCCTTGAACTTGTCAACGCCGCCGAGGCCGTCGAAGGACTCGCTCATGCCGAAACACATGATGACGACGTCCGCACCGTGGCGCTTGAGGTAGAACTCGGCCGGCGGCACGCTGCGCTCGCGCGGCATGTCGTCCACCTCGTCAGCCGAGTTAGGCACGCTGCGGATGACGATCTTCTTTTCGGGGTTGGCCGCGTGGATCATCGCGTCGAGGTAGCCGCTCAAGGCGATGCGCTCGGCAAAGGTATTGCCCACGACGATGACGCTGTCGCCTTCGTTGAGCTCAAGCGCGGCGCGAGCCGGCAGGGCGGCGACGACAAGTACGGCGAGTGCGGTAAAGAGTGCTTTAATTTTCATAAGCTTTTGCAGGCGTTGTTGGGTCTTAAGTATGCGTCTTAATCAGTTGGGATATTACTACTTTTGAATCGCAAAATCGCTGGGCTTGAGGTTCTTCGACTTCCAGTATGCTTCCCCGGCTTTATTCTTCCGCATAAACGAGTACATCGTCGGCTCAAACTTACCCACGATGTCTACTACGGTGCCGTCCTTGGGAACGTCCAGATCCAAGAGAAAGTAAACCGCGTTTGCCATCATTCGGCGGGTGCCTTCATACTTCAGGTCGGTCGAGCTGCCCATGGTGGTGGTAAAGACATTGCCTTTTGTGCCTTCAGGAAGCTGGTACGACTTGGTCCATGCGACGGGCATCATCGGGTCGTTTTTCTTGGCGTTGGGTTCACCGCCGGGTTCCAGGCCTTCAACGACCTGACCGAGCACGAGCGGCTGACTGTCGCCAGGCAGGGGCAGGCGGATGCCATAGACATCGGTGTCGCCCCAGACGTCGCCGTCTTGGATGCCATTGAGGATGGGGTGGTCTTTCTGGTCCTTGACGACGATGCCGTTGGTGCCTTCTTTTTTGTGTTGGCCGTGGTGATTGATCCAGGTCTCACCGAGGATAAACCCGCCGAAGCCGCCGCCGCCCCAGGGTCCATCGCGCTCGCCTTTTTTGTACTTCCAGCCGTAGTGGCTGTACGTCTTGCCGTCGGGGATGTTGAACGCGTGGGTCGAGGTGCGCATCCCGATCACCGGCTTGCCGGCCATGAGGTAATCATCGATGTGCTTCATCTGATCATCGGGCAGATTACGGAAGCGCAGGGACATGATCATCAGGTCCGCATCTTCGAGGGCCTCGAGCCCGGGGATATTGCTGCCGTTGTTCGGGTCGATGTAGCTGCCGTCGGCACTCATCGCGAAGAGGACGGTGCACTTAAAGCCGTGGTGGACCGAGAGGATCTTGCCGAGTTGTGGCAGGGCCTCTTCGGAGCGGTACTCTTCGTCACCACTGACCAGGACGATGTGCTTGCCTTGGCCCGGCCCCTCGCCGCCGGGGTAAGTGATCCAGAGCTTGCCGTCCTCGGCATGAGCAGGGATACAGACAAACAGACTAAGAATCAGCGTCAGTGGCGTCAGCCGAGCGAGCAGGCGGGACATGATGGCTTCCTTGCTGGGGCGTTCAAGAGGTCGATATTCATTAGACCAACGAATGGCGCATCATGTTACACCATCCATGACGCTAGAATGAGCAGCAGTACCCAACCGGGCACCGCCGCCGACCAATTTTACTGTTTGGGCCCGTGGTGGTAAGTTACCGATACTCCGGGTAGCACTTGAAGGCTCCTCGCCTCATTCACTCAAATAAGGGTTGCTTCATGCCACGTCCAGAATATCGAGGTTCACGTTCATCCCAAGGCGGCCAAGGCGGCCAAGGCGGCTACGGCGGTTCACGTGGTAGCGGCGGCGGCTCGCGTGGCGGCGGTGGTGGTCGTGGTCCCAAGGGCCGAAAGCCTATCGACCCGATGCTCATGGGTGAGCCTTCGCCCGCACTGTCGAAGATCGCGCAGATGAACACCGCCAAACTGCGCGAGTACATCAAGCAGATCTCGGTCAACGCCGAGCAGCTCAAGGCCAAGATCGACAAGCTCCAGGCCGCTGAGGAAAAAGACGAGAAGAAGATCGAAGAGCTGACCACCCAGCGTCACCGCTTAGCGGTCCTGATCAAGACCGCGGCCGAGCGTCTGCAAGGCAAGCTCGATCGGGCCAAGGAATACGCCAACGGGACACGCCAGCCGCGTGGCGGTGGTTCACGCCGCTACTGACTCGATCGACGCGGGTATCATGTGCCGCTTGGCTTGCCCGACCCGGTAGCCCAATCGGCAGAGGCAGAGGATTTAAAATCCTCCCAGTGCGGGTTCGAGTCCCGCCCGGGTCATTCAAATAAACAATCAACCCATCACCCTGCACCGATCATCGTGCAGGGTTTTTCTTTGCCCGTCTCGCAGATCCATGCCTAGCGATTTGGGG
>JARFRI010000352.1 GCA_029287335.1 Phycisphaera sp.
GATTCGAACCCGCGGTAGGAGTGATACCCCTACGACGATTTAGCAAACCGTTGCCTTCAGCCGCTCGGCCACCTCTCCGGCAAGGACGGGCAGTGATGCCCGAAGCGAGATTGTAGCAGCGATGACGCGGGCGGCAAGACGACGGGGTCGTTCTTTTATCGATTCTTGGTAGTGGTAAGCTGTTCGAAGCCGTGGCGTCATTCATCCGACGTGACGCGGACCAGCCCTGAATCAAGAGGACCTGCACGATATGAAACGACGCGAATTCCTTGCTTTACTCACCGCGGCCCTGGGTGCACCGGCGGTCGCTTTCTCTGAGACGCTTGCCAAGACGACACGTATCGATGACTGGGAACAGAGTCACGACCGCGTGTTTCTGGGCGGGGGGTTCTGGGCCAATCCGATGGAGGATTGGCGGGTGAAGGACGGCTGGGCGGCATGCCAGACCGGCGGTGGCGGACGCAACATCCATTCACTGCTGTACGAACTCGCCGACCCGACCAAGCCGTTTACGATGTCGGTCGAGGTCGGTCGGCCTGAGGATATGACGAGTGATGGCGGGGCAGGGCTACTCGTCGGGATCCAGAGCGACATCGACGACCACCGCGCCAACTGTTTTTCAAACGGCGGGTTGCGGGCTGGCGTGAAGGACGACCGGATGATGCTTGGCAAAGAGACTGCAAAGCTCACTGGGCCGGTGACGGGTCGCATGTTATTGATGTTGGTCGGTAAGCCGACGGGTGATCATGTTGATCTGACGTTGACCGTGGCCGATCCTGAGTCGGGCAAGATGCTCGGCACGATGACGGCGGCGGTACCGGCCGACAAGCTCAAGGGCAATATCGCGCTGGCCAGCCAGTTCACCTTCGGTCCCAAGGGTCGGCCGAACAACGCGGGCTACCGTTTCCGTGACTGGCAGCTCTCTGGCGAAGCATTTACGCAGCATCCCGACCGCGCGTTTGGGCCGATCATGTGGTCGATGTACTCGCTGAGCGACAACCGCGACGACGACGGGTTCGTGATGAAGCTGACCGCGCTGCTTGGGCCGATGGGCGAAAAGGACGAGAAGACGGTGGGCCTGCAGGTTAAGCGCAGCGGGGAGTGGGAACAGATTGCAACAGCGGAGTTGGACACCGATGCGTGGACCGCGACCTTCCGCGTGCCGAACTGGGACGCGAGCAAGGCAACGCCATACCGCATCGTCTACTCAACACCGTCCCGCGGCGCAAAGCAGCAGCCTAAGCGGAGCGAGTGGGCGGGCACGATCCGCGCCAACCCGACCAAGCCGCTGCGCATCGGTGCGCTGACCTGCCAGAACGCGGTGGGTTTCCCCTATAAGCCCGTGTCCGACAACCTAGTCAACCTCGATCCAGACCTGCTCTACTTCTCTGGCGACCAGCTCTACGAGGCCCACGGCGGCTTTGGCGTCATCCGCAACCCCGCTGATCCGGCGATTCTCAACTACCTGCGAAAGTTCTACATGTTCGGCTGGTCCTTCCGCGAGGCGATGGCCAACGCCCCGACGATCTGCCTGCCCGATGACCACGACGTGTTCCACGGCAACATCTGGGGCGAGGCCGGCGAGCCGTTGCTCAAAGGCAGCACCTCCTCCAGCGGCGGCTACATCCAGCCCGCGAAGATGGTCAATGTCGTCCACAAGACCAACTGCTCGCACCACCCCGACTTCGCCTCGCCGCAACCGGTCAAGCAGGACATCAGCGTCTACTACGGCGACATGGTCTACGGCAACGTCGGCTTCGCGATCATCGCTGACCGACAATGGAAGTCCGGACCCGAAAAATCGGGCAACAAGGGCGGACGCATCGACCACGTCAAAGACCCCAACCTCGACCCACAAATATTCGACAAGCCCGGCCTCGTCCTACTCGGCGAACGACAAGAGGAGTTCCTCGAAAAGTGGGCCTCTGATTGGCGCGGGCACACGATGAAGGTCGTACTGAGTCAGACCGTCTTCGCCGGTGTCGCGACGCACCATGGCGGGTACGACGGCTACCTCGTGGCCGACCTCGACTCTGGTGCCTGGCCGCAGACGCCACGTAACCGCGCGATCGATATCATGCGACCCGCGATGCCGCTGCATATCTGCGGAGACCAGCACCTGGCCTCGGCCGTGCAGTACGGCGTCGAGAAACAACGCGACAGCAACTGGGCTTTCTGCACCCCCGCGATCTCCGTCGGCTATCAACGCTGGTGGCGGCCCGATGAGGTCGGCATGCCACACAACAACCGACCCGCCCACGGCCTGCCCAATACCGGCGAGTACATCGACGGCATGGGTAATAAGGTCTACGTCTACGCCACCGCCAACCCCGGCCAAAACTTCCGCGCGGGCGGAGGCGACCGATACGACTTCGCCCACCGCAAGAACAGCGGCTTCGGCCTGGTCACCATCGACACCGAAGCCAAGACCTACAAACTCGAGTGCTATAAGTTCCTGATCGACGCGACCGACGGCAAGGCCAGCAACCAGTTCCCCGGCTGGCCGCTGACGATCCACCAGACTGAGAACAAGGGCGAGAACCGCATTAAATGAAGTGTTTGTAGGCCATCCCGTTTCAGCAACGCCTCGGTACGAGCTCAAATATGCGTTCATGCATGTGATACGTACTCGATTTCGTATTGCTGATCGACCCAATTTATCTATTTTCACATGGCTCGGGCGTCTCGCATGATTTTCCGCCCACATCTAGATATAAAACTAACCCCTTATGGGTATTTTCATCCAAATCAGCAGCCTCCCCCTTGTCGCTAGACCGATAATGTGTATCCTAGTGCTTAACTTGATTGGGTAATCGTCAAGTCAGGAGAATCAGGTTGGAGAAATGCTGGTAGGAGAAGCCAGGAGAATAGTAGGAGAAAATGAGGGAGTTCAAGGGCCGGTGCCTCACAGCGCCGGCCCTTTTACGTGCGCGCGATGCTGGCCCGTCTCTCGCGTCATGATACGTGAGTCGAACGTTCAGTAAACGCCGACGCATGCAATCGAGTGAGATCGAGGATCGCGCGTTTCGATTCGCTTTGTCCGCGATTACTTCGCCACTGCGTTCACGACGATTTCATCGATGAAGACCCATTGGTCGCCGGTTTCGATGGTGACCTTGATGAAGCGTGCGGTGACAGGCCCCATGCGCTGGCGCTGCTCGGTCAGGAGCATGAGTGCTTGGGGCGCGATGCCTTGGCTCCGCAACTGTTTCAGTTGTTTGGCGTTGTAGAACCTGATCGTGTTGTATCGGTCGTTGTTGACCTGGTATTCCTTGCCATCAGCGGAGGTGCTGTAAGTGATCTTGTTAGGGAAAGTCGCTAGGGCCTTGGAGCTGACAAGCGTGTTGACCGCGATCGTATCGATTGATTTTATCTCGCCAAGGTCGATGACAAGTTCGATTGGTTCTTCTTGGGGCGCAAAGCCGATCCAGCCCGCGTCGGTGTGATCGGTCTTTGCAAACTTGCCATCAGTCAATAACGCCAGGCTCACAACGCCACCGTCTTGTTTTGCGTTTGGCTTGGTAGCCGTGACCGATGCGCCGATGGCTCCGTGCGTTTTGATGTCATCGGCCGAGTCGACAAAGTGTTCTTTCACGAGTGCGGGATCAATCTTCAATGACGGGTCGATCAGTTTGCAGGCTTTATGCGCGAAGCGTTGGCCCATCACGCGGTAGGCGGGCGGGGGGAAGTGACCGTCGCCAAAGCTGAAGCCGCCCCAAGGGTTGACCCCGCGGTTCAGGTCATCGGTGTTGATCCAGTCGCCGTGTGCATTTTCTTCGCCGAGTTGTTGTTGGATCGTGCGGACGCGATCGCCATCCGGCGTGTTATTGCTCGGCAGCCAATAGTCATTGATTCGGCCAACGACAAAGTTGACGTTGTCGCGGTCCAGATCGCGATTGAGTTGATCGATGATGGTGAGGAAGCTCTTCTTATAAACCCCAGCCCAACCCGCTTTCGCGTCCGCTTCGCCCTGCATCCAGATGTAAGTCACCGACGCGAGTCGCTTTTCGCCGACGCTTTTTATAACGCTCTTGATCAGGCTGTCGTACAGCTCGCCTTGCTTCTCATCGGGCGTGGCCTCGACGCCTTCAGGGGGCTGCCAATCCTTGACCCACTTGCGGATGGGTTGGCTGGGCCTCGCGACGGTGACCACGATCACGCGGTCCTCGCCGAAGACACCCGAGACAACGTTATGGAACGCCTCGGGCAACGGCTGGCGCATGTTCGACTGCCCCGAGAGGATGAACAGGTGCTTACCCTCCGCAGCCTCGGCGTGATCGGCAAAGCCAAACGAGACAACCAGAGCGAGAAACGCCGCAACTATAGAGTTCATTCGAGCCATATTATGAATCTTCCTGGAAATGAAAACGGGCAGCCCGAATGACGCGGGCTGCCCGTAGAGCTTACAGATTATGAGTGTCAGCGGTTCACTTGAGTTGCTGCCAGTAGCTCGAAGGCATGTCCAGCGCCAGTTGCAGCGCGCCGTTGGAGCCGGCGTACATCGGCTCTTCGACGACGGTGACGTTGGCACCGCCGACGCGGTCGAGTTTGTCTTCGATGGCTTTGTTCAGGCCGTCCATCAGGCCGCCGCCGCCGGAGAGGATGATGTTCTCACGGAGCTGCTGCTGGAACTCGGGGTCGAACGTCGCAACCAATTTATGGATCGCATCGACGATCGGATCGACCAGGATCGTACACGCCTCGCGCACCAGGTCGGTGACGTCGTGTTTGGTTGGCTTACCGTCGACAGGGAACTCAACTTCGATCTTGTCCTTAGCGGTGTGGACGAAGCCGAACTTCTCTTTGATCTTCTTGACCATGGTCATGTTGACCGAGGCGTTGGGGAAGGTCTTGTTGATCAGTTCGAGCAGCTTCGCATCGACGTTGTCGCCGGCGATGTCGAGAGTGATCTGGTCGTCAGCGCCGGGGACCGTGCCGTGCATTCGGCAGAGGTCGGTCGTGCCCGCACCGATATCGACGACGAGCACGTCAGAGATCCGGTCCATGCCGTAGGCGACGCAGAACGGCTCGGTGACGATCATGACCGAGTCGAGCGTGCCTTTGGCGACGTCGAGGATGGCCTGCTTATTGTTGATGGAGGCTTCGGACGGCACGCCGATGACGCCGTAGAGCGATTCGCCCCGGCCCGGCTCACACATCTCGACCATGCGTGCGATCAGCTCGCGCGCCGCTTCGAGGTTGCGGTCGCCCTCGCCCTCGGACTTGATCACACCGGCTG
>JARFRI010000401.1 GCA_029287335.1 Phycisphaera sp.
GTCCAAGGCTGCATACGACAAGGAACTCGGGCTTATGCTTGACTGGTCTGTGTCCGTCAAGGCCTACAACAAGGCGGTTCTTGATGGCGAGCAGGCTACGCCGCCGATCGCCGAGGCGCAGGCACTGCTTAAGGCTTATCCGCACTACGCCGAGCGTGTTCAGACCGACTGGGCCGGTAGCCGAAGCCAGCACTATCGCGGTGATCACAAGAAGTATTGGCAACTGGATCAAGCAGCGAAACTCGCACCGGTCAATCAAGCGGTTACAAAGCTAGATCCACTCGCTCAGTTCGAGTTTTATGCGTCTTGGAACTACCGCTACTACAGTGGTGGGCCACAGTTACTCGACGCCGAGTCGGCCCGGTCATGGGTCATCGCCAACCCGAAACTTGCCAATAGCAAAGTCGCTCCGGAGCTTGCCTTCAACTGGCACAACATCACGCTCGAAGACGCAAAGAAACTCGCACCGCTCTTAGCGCAAAACCCAAGCCCTGAGGCGGCAGGCATCCGCGCGATTGCTACGGTGAGCAAGAGTGAAGCCGAGGACCTAGACAAGACCGTTGATGCATTGGTCAAGAACGAGTCATGGCGGCTGGCACCTAATGAGTTGCCGGGCTATATCGATCGCCTCTGGCACCGCGCTGGTCGGCCCGATGGCAACGCACGCCGGGACCAACTCATCGCTAAAGGTAAGCAGTTCGCCGATCAAGCCAGTAAAGAATCCGTCAAGAAAGAAGACCCTGCTAGCAAACGACTCGCTCTGTTCAAAAAGCTTTGGCAGGACTACAAGTCAGCTCAGCCCAAAGAACTCAACGTCAGAGCGAGGCTGATGCAGGTCCTATCGGTCACGCCCGAGGCCATCGACGAAGTACTCCGCGACACCAGTATCGAAGCACAACTGCTCCTTCGCGAGGTTCTGGCCAGCGGTATCAGCAGCAACGATCCTGCGTGGGCGGCCTATGACTACGCCCGTTCAATTGATACTGATCGCTATCGCCCAAGCTTCGAGGAGCTGGCTCGCCGGCACTACGGCGGGTTGTCTCGCCTCAAAGGCGATAAAGACAAGTACCGAGCACATCCCCTCAACCCAGTCTTCCATCAGTTATTGGCGAGCCAACTCAAAGCGGGCAAGGTCCAGACATGGGTCGTATTTGCCTGGCTCAATACGCAGTTCCCCGAGGATAACGCCGACGCGCTGGCATTGATGAAGCAGTTGGTTCAGTCGCCTGCATGGGACTCGCTCCCATTTGAGGCCCGCGCCGGCGCGCGTCTGTGGTTTAAAGATACTGCGATGTCTCCGACTCAGTCTGCATGTGTCGCAGCGTCTGACATGGATCAAGTTTGTAAGCCGCTTGCCGAACTCACTGAAAATGCTGACGCCGCGACAACTGCTGCGGCGCTCAAGCAAACGATCGCTGGACTCAAACAAGCGCCAATTCGGCTGGAAGTGCTCGGCTTAGACAAACTCGGCAAGGTGGCACCCGAAGTGCTGAGCGACCCGCAGGTCCTTGAGCAGCTTTACACACTTGTCGCAGAATGTCACCTCTTTGAGACCGATGCTAACTTTGGTCAGAAGTTATTTGATGGGGTTGCAAAGCAGAAGGATCCGGCCGTGCTGCATCGGCTCGCGCCGTATCTGTGGCGACACACCGAGGTGTATCATCGTACGCTTCGGAGCCTGATTGGTTTGTCCGAGCAGATGGTCGAGGTCAATCCATCCGCAGCACATGCGCTGTCGCGTGTTGGCCTGCAGACGATTGCCCGTCACAGCCGTGGCCATACCTATTACGATCGTGACACGGACATCCCACGCCTTAAAGCGATCCGTGGCAAAGCTGCGATCGAGATGAATCTTGTCACGATCCCCGTCCCGCCGAGCCACCCCGCCTACCCAATCTACCAGTCCCAGTCCGAGTACCTGATCGGCAACGTCGGCACCGCGCGACAGCTCTATCAGGCCAACGCCGATCTGCTCCTACCGATCCACCGCGAACTCTCGGTCCCTTACCTGCTCTGGGTTTTGCAGAGTACGATCGATAACCGGGAAGAAAATCGCCAGGAAGAACTCGTTAAATCCATGCTCGCATGGGCACAGGAAACGCCCGGTGCGTTTTCGGTTGAGCAGCGCATCGCCTTAGACATCGCCTACGGCGACATCGCGTTGCAACGCGGGATGTTGCCCGAAGCGCAGCAGATCTTCGCTAGGACCAGCAACAATGAGGCGTATGCCGCGTCGTTTGACCGCCACCGCGCAAGCCTGCGTTTGGTGCGTGTGCAGCGGATCGCTCGAGATTTCGATGCGGCGTTGCAGACGCTGATGCGGCTCGACTCGGAGAAGGTGCCGCGCCTGACGACCGAGGCGCATTTTGCACGGGCCGAGGTGTACTACGACATGGAGGAGTACCAGGACTCGGCCAACGAAATCGCCAAGGTGCTGGAGCGCGACCCGGACCATTCGGATGCGACGATCCTGCGTGGCCGGGTGCAATTGAAGTTGCAAAAGCTGATCGAAGCGACGGAGGTTGAGCTCGGCTCAACCACGCAGAAGCCCTCGCTCGTTCCGGGCCAGATGCTCAAGGTCACGCTCAACGACCCGACGTTGTCCGTCTCCAGCGGGACCAGCGACATTGAGGTTGTCGTCTGGGCGACATCCGGCGACAAGGAGTATCTGCTGCTGCGTCAGTTCGGCGACCAGAAAACCAAGTACCGCGGCGATGTCCGCACCGCATTGGGTAAGCCTGTGCCGGACGATGGCGTGTTGCAGGTGATCGGTGACGACGAAGTGTTTTATGCCTACTCCGAACGCTTCCGCAAAAAGATGGTCAACCTTGAGGAGAACCGAGGCGGGCCGATCCAGGTGGCAAGCGATGCGATGCTGATGGCGTCGGCGCGAAAGCTGCTGAGCGAGAACGAGCAGCGTGTCGCGGACATGCGTGCTTTGAGTGAGATGTTGGATACCCCCAACAACCGCAATGCGAATTTGAAAAATACGAACCCCGAGCGATACGCGGAGCTTCAGGCGGAAGCCGAGCGGCGCAACCGTCAGGCGATGCTGGAGACGCGGGTCAAGCCGGGCAGCCCGATCTACCTTCGGGTGATCGACCCGGATCGTGGCCGAACCGCGGAGGTCGATGAGTTGCCGGTGAGTGTCAGCACATCCAGCGGCGATGTTGTCGGTCGAGTCGTTCTCAAAGAGACTGGCACGCATACCGGCCAATTCGAGGGGCAAGTAACGACGACCGCTGCACAGGCGATGGCTTTTGCCAGCACCTCGGAGTCGGGCCGAAACCCCAACATGGTCATCAGCCCAAAGACCGACTACCCCGCGTGGCGGCCGATCAACACGAACGGCAAAGAGCACACCTTTACCGTTGACCTGAATGACAACGTCGAGCTCGGCTCGATGGTGATCAATGCCTCGGAGCAAGGCGCGAAGCTGAAGTCGTTCATCGTCCTGACCGGCTTGAACAGCGACGAGATGACGCCGGTCGCGGTGTACCCCGAGAACCCCATCGCGATCAACAAGCCTTGGCACCCATCGGTCGTGGTGATGAACGATGCAGACAACTACCACAACAATAATAAGCGGTCGGTCTACGACTTCTCTGAATTACAACAGCACGTCGGGCGTGGGTGGTTGATGCAGCAGTATGCGGCGGGCGTGGCGGACAATGTGGCTGGGCCTTCCGAGGCCTTCACGCCGGAGATCCCCGGACGCGTCAAGTGGCAGCGACAAGACCGGCACGCCCACTCGCACGTGATCTACCGTTTCCGCGGCTATTTCTACGAGCCGGCCGAGGTCACGCGCCGCTTTAAGCTGGACCTGGGCAACATCGAGATGCCCAAGGTACACCCTTCGGTTTCGGAACCGGCACAGTACCTGCTCGCGATCGACGGTCGCCCGATCACAAGCAAAGAGCAGCCCAACAAACTGGAGGGGCAGGTCAATCTCAAGCCAGGCCTGCACACATTTGAAATCTGGGCGACGGGCTGGGACTGCCGGATCGGCTTTGGGCGGTCAGTCAAGCTGCGTGCAAACCTCAACGACGAAAACGAACTGGTCGATTGCCCGGAGAGCTTCTTTGATCCCGCGACGTTCCCCGAAGGCGCACTTGATCATCGCAACGCCCCTGCGACGCTGAGCGCGGCCGAGGGTGGCGAGTCGTTTAAGGTTGACTTCGCCTCCGATTCGCGTGCTCGCATGATCCGGCTTGTATTGACTGATCAGGAAGGCCCGGTGCCCGCGCTAAACCGGATCAGTTTGCAAGATGTGGGTGGTAATACGGTCCTCCCGGTCAAAGAAGACTTCGCTGATCTGCGCAAGAACGATGTGCTGGAGATCATCACGGGCG
Source organism: Phycisphaera sp. (assembly GCA_029287335.1). Lineage (GTDB taxonomy): Bacteria > Planctomycetota > Phycisphaerae > Phycisphaerales > Phycisphaeraceae > JAHQVV01. The sequence continues at coordinate 4,353 of JARFRI010000401.1, forward strand.
ATAAGGTCGCGGTGCGGTATCTGGACGATCGTTTCGTGACCAAAGGCAAACAACGCCACGAGCGCTTACTGAATGTCGCGTTCACCGATGCGAAGATTGAGTTCGCGGATATC
>JARFRI010000039.1 GCA_029287335.1 Phycisphaera sp.
CGGACGTCGTCGCCGGGCGAGTACTCGCGGTGCTCGGCGAACTCGGGCGAGACGCCGTGCATCGGCGAGCGGTGCAGGCCGGTGATGGAGCCTTCGACCACGCGCGCGGCCTTGAACCCCAGCGGCGTGATGCGCGAGAGGACGGCGGGGTTGAGGAGTTTGGAGGGTGAGGCCATTACGAAATCGTTGGGGTTTTACAGTACCCGCTTAAGCGGGTACTGCCGGTGGTGTCGTACTCGATTGATGAGGGGGCGTATTCGCTTACGACGTCAGCGTGCGCTGCACGGCTTTGTCTGATGCTGCGGCGTCGCCACCGACGGGGATCGCTTCGATCAAACGCTTGATGACGGAGTCGGTCGACTCGCCCTCGGCCTCGGCGTTGTAGTTGATCACCAGGCGGTGACGCAGCACAGGCACGGCCATCGCGTGCAGGTCTTCGATCGACACTTCGGGTCGGCCTTGCAGTGCGGCACGGGTTTTCGCGGCCATGATCAGCGCCTGTCCACCACGCGGGCCGGCACCCCAGAGCAGCCAGCGCTTGATGAAGTCGGGGGCGTCGTCGGTGTTGTACCGCGTCGCACGGATGAACCGCATGACGTAGTCCAGCAGCAGGTCGTTGATCGGCACGCGGCGGACCGTCTTTTGCAGGTGCAGCACCTCTTCGCCGCTGAGCACGGGCTCGGGCTCGCCGACCGGTGCGCCGGTCATCATTTTGTAGATCTCTTTTTCTTCCGCAGGCGAGGGGTAGTCCACGAAGACCTTCATGAAGAAGCGGTCGAGCTGGGCCTCGGGCAGCGGGTAGGTGCCTTCTTGTTCGATCGGGTTCTGCGTCGCGAGGACGAAGAACGGATCGGGCAGCGGGTATCGCTTGCCGCCGGTGGAGACCTGTCGCTCCTGCATGCCTTCGAGCAGCGCGGCTTGTGTTTTGGGTGGGGTCCGGTTGATTTCGTCCGCGAGGAGGAAGTTGGTAAACACCGGGCCGTGTACGAACTTGAACTCACGGTGGCCGGTGGATTTGTTCTCTTCGATGACTTCAGTGCCGGTGATGTCCGAGGGCATGAGGTCGGGGGTGAACTGGACGCGGGTGAAGTCCAGCGAGAGCGACTTGGCGAGGGTGGAGACAAGCAGCGTCTTGGCCAGGCCGGGCACGCCTTCAAGGATGCAGTGGCCGCGGGCGAAGATGGAGACGAGCAGTTGCTCGATGACGTCGTCTTGACCGACGATGACTTTTGCGATCTGCTCGCGGACGTTGTCGTAAGCGGTTTTAAGCGCTTCCAAGTCTTTGATGTCGGGGGCTTGGTGCGCGTTGTCGGTCGATTCGGTCAAGGGGAGTCTCCGTGTTAGAACGTCATTGATACGGTGTACCGTATCGCCGGGTTCAATTATTCTGAATGGACAGCCAGCGTAAGCGGGCGGTTGTTAATAAGTTGTCTTCTGACCAGCTTATCGCTGGTAGATGGGCAGGTACTTGTAAGGCAGTTGCAGGATGGTCAGCGCCAGCGCGGTGCCATAGACCGGGCCGACGCCGTCGCCGTTCCACGCGCCCTCGCCGCCTTGGCCTTGCAGTTGAATGAGTTGGTCGCGTGCGACGGGGAAGTAGGTGTCCCAATATTCGTCGCCCGCCTGGTAGAAGGCTTGTGCGGCGTAGTAGTGGCCGTAGAACGTGTGGCCACCGCTTTTATTAAACGACTTGTCGTTGCCGTCTTTGCAATAGGATTTGAAGACGTATTCGAGGCAGGCCTCGGCCATCTCCGATTCGTAGTCGCCCGTGGAGTACAGGCAAGGCAGCGCCGCCGCGGAGATGGGCAGGCGGGTGCTGTTGCCGCTGTTAAACGAGTAGCGGATGCCGCCTTCGGGGGTTCGGCACATCTCCAGGTACTGGATCGATTTCTTGATCACATCCTCGGGCACGATGAAGCCCGCGTTGTGCGCGGCGCGCAAGGCTTGGAGCTGGGTGACGGTGACCGATCCCTCGTCGCCGGAGTTCGGTGTGTAGTACCAGCCGCCGAGGTTGGACTGTGCCGAGCCGATGAGCTTGATGCCTTTTTCGATCACGGTCTTCATGCGGTCGCGGACCGCTTCATTGCTCTCCATGCCGTAGACGCTGGAGAGGAAGAGCATGGCGAAGCCGTGGGGGTACATGGTTCGACCGTTCTCGGTGCCCCCGGCGATGATGCCAGTGTTCGGGTCGGCCTGTGCGAGGACGTAGCGCACCGCTTTCTTCACGTTGTCTGCATAGGGCCCACGACTGGTCGTATTGCCCCCTGCGATGAAGGCCATGCCCGCCAAGGAAGTCATGGTGACGGGGTAAGTCGAGCCATCGCGAGTGCCCGCCCAGCTCCCGTTGCTGTGCTGGGTGCGATCAAGGAAGGCCAAACCCGCCTCGATCGACTTCTGAGTGCGCTCGTCGAAATGCTTGGGCAGCAGGTTGCCGTTTTCATCAAGCACGATGTCCGGCTCATTACTGGCATCGGCTTTGGCTTCGTTCTTATCCGCTGGGGCATTCTCAGGCTTGGGGCCGTCCTGTGCGTAGGTGGCGATACCGCTGAAACTGATGAGCAGCAGGGCGAGCAGCAGGGCAGAGGTCTGGATTGGTCTTTGCATGGGCATGGCCAAAGGTTCAATTGGGGATAAGGGGCTTTACACAAGCTAGACGCACCGGGCGCTGTCTTGGTTCAGTTCGTTTGGATCCGCAGAACGGATTCAAGCAATGGTCTCACTCGGTGATAAGCTCAAAGCTGATGTTTAAGGGCCTGGCGATCGAGATGTCATCCATCGTATCGCGGGCATAGGGGTCGGCTGATTGGCCATCCATCATCTCCCCCCAGAACATCATGTACGGGTTCATGCTCGATCCATCTACGCGGGTGGGCGCACCTGCGTCGGAAATACGCACGACCTGACCGAGCTTGCCGCCAGCCAGTTCCGCAAGGAATGCCGCATCGGCACGGGCC
>JARFRI010000077.1 GCA_029287335.1 Phycisphaera sp.
CGGCCTGCTCGGCGTCGTCATCGCCGTCCCCGTCGCCGCGTGCATCAAGATCCTCTCGCAAGAACTACTGCTGCCCAAAGCCCGCGCCTTCGCCGAAGATCCGCCTGACTTCAGCCAAAAGGGCTCGGCCTAAACCGATTGGCATACGTCGCGCGTCTTTCGCTAATCCACACGGCCTACGCACACGTAATAATCTTTCAAACCTTTAAGAAATCCCTTGATTTAATAGTGATTCGGCCGATATGATCGGATAGCGGCGGATGTGTGTGGTCCGCCGTCCTGCCCCTCCCTCCGAAAGGCCCGCCCGTGAAACTTCGTCCCGCCTTCGCAACGCTCTCCCTCGTCGCCGTTGTCAGCATGCCCGCGCTTGCTCAATCGCGCAGCGAGCGCGTCGATCAGATCGCCAGCATGCTCACCAGCTCGATCAACGACAAAGCCCCCGCATCCGAAACCGTCTACACCGACGCAAGCACCGGGCAAGTTATCCGCGCGACACCCGCCCAGCTCATGCGCGAGACGCTGACCTCCGTCGACTTCAAAGAGATGTCCGGCCGACTCGCTCTGGAAATCTGGTCAAACCAGACCAACGTCCCGCTCGTCGTCAACTGGCCCGCGCTCGAAGCCCAAGGCATCGACCCCAATTCACCCGTCACCCTCCGCCTGGGTAAAGTCCCCGCGGAACAAGTCCTCAAACTTATCATCCAGCAGCTCCACCCCGACCCGCTGGGCAACGATGAACTGCTCTTGGATATCCAGCAGTGGTACGTCCGCGTGATGACCAAGGAAGACGCGCTCCGCCGATCCTCCACGAAGCTCTACTTCATCGGCGACCTGCTGATGGACATCCCCAACTTCGATAACGCCCCCGGCTTCGACCTCAACGATGCGCTGAGCAACACCAGCTCCGGCGGCAGCGGCGGCAACAACGGGGGAGGTCAGGACAAGGGCCTTTTCTCAGACGACACCAACGACCGTGCTGAACCACGCCTGACCAAACAAGAGAAGGCCGAGCGCATCGTCGACATGATCCGCAACACCATCGAGCCGGACATCTGGCGGGAGAACGGCGGGCAGTACGGCTCGGTCCGCTACTACCGCGGCATGCTCGTTGTCAAAGCCCCCGACTTCGTCCACGAACAGATCGGCGGCGCCACCGGCGCGAACGTCAACAAATCAACCCGCTCGCGTAAAACCACCACCCCAGCCAGCAACAGCAGCGACAGCGCCGCACCCCATGGCAAGCGTTCCACCGCCGGCAACGTCGCTGGCGTCGCGCCCAAGAGCCCACAGATCCCCCGCTGACCCACCCATCGACACACCATGAAGCCCACGCTCCTCGGCGTGGGTTTTTTTCTGCCTACCTCAAAGTCACTTTTACCCTCAGGATTCAATTTCAAAGCCGATTTAATGCAATCTTAACGCACAACTCACAATCATCGTCTCTCTCTGCCTCGGAAGGGCCCTCAAACCACAGCCGCCCACAGGTTCGCTGCGGGCGGGTCGGGTTCGACGTATTGGTCGTTGCCATCAGCGCAGCACCTCTGTCCACACTCAACAAGTCGGTGTGTCGGATCAAAATTAGCCCTGGCCTCTCCTTCAACACCAAACGTATCCCTCGCGCGCGCACCGGCACGAGACGCCGCGCGAATCACTGCCACGCAAAGGACCCCACGACCCCCGCAAGCCACCGCTCTGCACGCATTCATGCACGCGATGATCGTCTGTTGCACGCCCCTTCCAGCCATCACTGCGTCGCACGCAGCGGCCTACAGCACGCGGCGTGGCACCCGAGAGCGAATCAATACGCACGTTTCCCATATTTTGATATTTCTTTCTCAATAACCTTAATTTGATAACCATCTATCATTATCATCCATCTGATTGATATCCCATTCTCGATAGGGACGGCCGGATGACCCGCCAAAAACGACTCGGATTTACGCTCATTGAGCTGCTGGTGGTCATCTCCATCATCGCCATCCTCATCGCCATCCTGCTGCCCGCGATGGGCCGGGCTCGTCACTCGGCACGGGCAATGCAGTGCCTGTCCAACATCCGGCAGATGCAGATCGCTCACACCGCCTACGTCATCGAGCACAAGGGCCAACTGATCCAGGCCAACCTCGCCCACGGCGGGATCTCGCACGGCAGCTTCGACCCCTGGTTCGTCACCCTCGCCCAGGACTACGGCACAGACATCACCGCCCGCTCGCCATTAGACGACAGCCCGCACTGGGGCCCGGCCCCCAACGGCACGCCCATCCCCGGCGCGCCAGCGACCCAACGCAGGGTCACCAGCTACGGCATCAACAACTTCCTCGACAAGGTCACCAACCCCTGGGGCCCGGATTTCAATACGTCATTCCAGGGCTACACGTGGGACACCGTGAAGCGCCCCTCGGCCACGATCCAATTCATCACCATGGCTTACGAAGGTGACTTCGCCGGCGCGGACCACCCGCACGTCGAGAGTTGGCTGAGCCATCCCTCGCCGGCGTTCAAGGCCTCGCAGCAGGCGCAGATCAATTCGGTGCGTGGTGAAGCCAAACAGGCCAGCGCGGTGAGCAACTGGGGCTACCTCGATGGCCACGCCCAGGCCCAGCCGTTTTCGGATGTCCTCACCGACATCAACACCAACCGTTTCGACCCATGGAAGGCTCGATAGCCGAGTCTGTCTTTTTAATTAACCCCGCCGTCGATTTGAGTCGGCCGCTTCTGGAAAGTGAGAATCGAACATGACAAAGACCCATACCCTGACCACCGCCATTGCGCTTTGTATCGCGGCAGGCCCCGCGATGGCTCAGCACCTTGATGCTTTTTTGATCATCGACGGCAACGACAAACTCGTCACCGGCGGCTTTAACTTCGAAGCAGGCACGATCGACAACACCGATACCCGCGTCTTTGAAGGCGAGTTCGATGAAACCGGCTTCAGCGATGAACCGGGCTTCAATGCGCTGGGCAGCGACAGCCCCTCTTTCCCCGCCGGGTTCTCGGCGCTGCCCGGCAGCACCAACGTCAACTTCAAAGCCAATGCCTTGGCCATCGGCAGCCAGACATCCAACCTCTGGCACTGGGACGGTGTCGGCCCGGTCGAGTTCACGCCGGTATCGGCGGGCACCACGCTCACCATCGCCCTGGGGCTCTCGGCCGTCCTCGACGGATCGGCCAGCGACGTGACGGGCTTCACCATCGATACCACCGGCGCCTCCGGCTTCCTGCACAGGCACCTCAACTTTACGGTGAATACCCCCACGGCCGATGACGGCTTCTACCTCTGGTCACTGACACTTGATGTCGGGGCGTATGCAACCGACCCGATCTTCTTCGTACACGACCTGGGCATCGAAAATGAAGAACGCCACGAAGCGGCGATCGATTACGTCCAAGACAACCTCGTCCCCGAGCCAAGCAGCGCCCTGGCCCTCCTCATAGGCAGCGGCCTAATCGCCGCGCGTCGCCGACGACGCAATTGACCCAAACAATAAAAGCCCCCGCAGCCCCCGCAGCCGCCGCGCAACACGCGGGGGACGAGCAAGCAGCAATCTCAGAGATCAGCGTGGCCGGGGTCTGAGCCCGCGAAGACCCGGAACATCATCCCATCTAACGCATCCCATACAACACGTTCCGGGGCATCCCCAAGCCGCCTGCCCCTGCCACCCGCCGGGTGC
>JARFRI010000084.1 GCA_029287335.1 Phycisphaera sp.
CCAACGGGTTGAGCTTTGAGCATTTCAATTTTTATGAATCATTGCGTGCGATGGGCCATGAGCTGACGTACTTCGACTACCCCACGATCATCGCTGAGATGGGCCGTACCCAAGCCAACCGCCAACTCGAAGCACTCGTCCACGACGAGCAGCCTGATGTCCTCCTCGGCATCGTCCGGCGTGACCTCATCAGCAAGCGCACCATGCGGCGGATCTCCGAACAAACCAGTACCACGACCATCAACTGGTTCTGCGACGACCACTGGCAATTCGATAGCCACGCACTGAGCTGGACGCCCTGCTTCAACCATGTCGTCACCACCTCACAGAGCGCCTACCAGCGTTACCAAACACAAGGCCTGACCAACGTCATCAAGAGCCAGTGGGGCGCCAATCACTCGCTCTACCAACCCGCCGACGGCGAGCTGACCTACGACGTCACCTTCGTTGGTCAGCCCTACGGCATCCGCGAACAAGCGATCAGCACGCTCCAACGTGCCGGGATTAACGCCCGCGCCTGGGGCAGCGGCTGGCCGAATGGCAAGCTGTCGCAGAGCGAAATGATCCGCGTTTTTAGCCAGAGTCGAATCAACCTGAACTTTGCCGACGCCTCCAGCAGCACACGCACCAAGCTCGAAGCACTCGCCGTCTCGCACACGGTGTCGTCCTTGTGTAACAAGCCGGTGCTTTGGCGAGCTTGGAGCGGCGCACAGCGTCTGGCGGCGTGGGATAAACAACGCGTGGCAGGCAAGACAGATGCCCCACCGCGCCAGATCAAGGGCCGCGTCTTTGAGGTGCCTGCTTGTGGCGGCTTCCTGTTAACGCAATCTGCCGAGGACCTACACGAGTACCTCAAGCCGGGCCGAGACTGCGCAAGCTTTGAAACCATCGACGATCTGGTCGATCAGGTCCGCTACTACCTTGATCACGAACAAGAGCGCCGCGCGATCGCAGCGCAAGGCTACCAACGCACGCTGGCCGAACACACCTACGCCGCGCGGTTTGATGCGATCTTTGAACAGGCTGGCGTCACGTCAGCACTCACCCACAAACGCAAGGCCGCGTAAGGAGACCGACGATGCCCCCACGCGTCACTTGGCTGTTGCCGGTTCGCAACGGCGAACAATACCTCGAGCGGACCCTGATCTCGATCGCCGAGCAGGACTACCCCGACACCGCGCACACCGTCTACGCATGGGACGACGGCTCAAGCGATGGCACGCCCGACCTGCTGCGCAAATGGATCGGCCGAGAGGTGCAGGGCCGGATCATTGGCAGCGAGCGCATCGGCCTGGGCCGAGCATTAGCACAGCTCACCGCTAACGCGCAGACCGAATTGCTGGCGCGCATCGATGCCGACGATCATGCCGAGTCCGACCGCATACGGCGACAAGTTGAGTACCTTTGCGACCACCGAAAGGTCGGCGTACTGGGTACGCAAATGCATCGGCTCGACAGCAAAGAGACCCTCACCCATCACCCGACACAAGACGCGGAGATCCGATGGGCGCTGCGCTTCACCAACCCGGTGAGCCACCCCACCGTCATGATGCGACGATCTGCGGTGCTCGAAGCAGGCAACTACCGCGACCTGCCCCCGGGCAACGAGGACTACGACCTCTGGGTGCGCATGGCGCTGATCGTTCAATTCGGCACACTGGACCAACCGCTGCTGGGTTACCGCATCCACGACGACTCGGCCACCGCCGGCTGGAACGACGACCACGGCAAGCGCTTCTACCAAATGCGCAACGCCTTGATCGACCGCCTGCTGCCCGGCACCGACCCCGTCGCGGGACGACACCTGCTCGACCTGGTTCGTAAGCCCGAGGACTTGAACGTCAGTGCCGAGGACCTGATGCGCTTCCGACACGCCGCGATGATGGCCGCACGGGCCTGCCGATACAACCCGACGTTCTATACCAGCACGCAACTGTTCAAGCAGCAATACGAAAACCTCAAGACACGCCGATTCAAGGGACAGCCCTTGATCCGACCCGTTTGGCCGATCCTCAAGCGTGCCAACCAATTGCTCCACAAAACCAGTAAATCCGCACCCAACAAATCCACCGCCGCATGATCCCCTACCGCGTCCAACAAGCCGTCAAGCATGTCACGAAGGAGCTCACCGTCCTGCGCGGCATGCTACACGTGGATACGCACGACCTGTCGGGTACCGTCCTGCTCGCCGGCTCAGGACGCAGCGGCACGACGTGGATGAGCCAGATCATCAACCACGGCAACGTCTACCGCGACCTCTTCGAGCCCTTCAACCCCCAGCATGTCAAGCAGGTCGCTAACTGGCCCGCGATGCGGTATTTGCCTGCTGGGCAAGTCGATTCTGAAACGGCCGACATCGTCGAGACCTTACTCGCCGGTCGTGTTCGCTCGCGATGGACCGATCGCTACAACCGAAATCACCTCGCCAAGCAGCGCTTGGTCAAAGCGATCCGTACCAACCTCATGCTCGGCTACCTCCACGCCTCGCTACCGCAAGTCAAGCTGCTCTTTGCCATGCGGCACCCCTGCGCGGTAGCCCACTCTCGCATCAAGCTGCGCTGGAGCACGCACCTGGATGAGTTGCTCGCTCAAACCGACCTGATGCAGAATCATCTTGAGCCGTATCGCGAAACGATCGAACGAGCCGAGCGAAACGATGACACCTGGACCAAGCACTTGGCGATGTGGTGTATTGAGAACGTCGTGCCGCTACGCGAACTGACGCCCGGCGATGCGCACCTGCTGCGTTACGAGGACCTCTGCACCGATTTCGATCGTGAAGTCGCCGATCTCTTTGGCTTCCTGGGGCGCTCGATCCCGGTAGGTATCGAACAAGCCGCTCGAAAACGCTCCGCGCACTTCCGCCGGGACTCCGCCATACTCCGTGGCGGTGACCTGACCGGCGATTGGCAACGCCACGTTGCGCCCAAGCAGATCGATGCCATGCTCAACATGCTGTCACGTTTCGGACTCAGCCACCTCTATGACGAACAGCCGATGCCGCGGTGCGATCGCGACGCGATCTATATCAAACCAGCCCCTTCGTTAGATTTCTTCTCGCTATACGAGTACGCCGCATGACTTCCGCCCAAGCGATCGCCAGCAACGGCCCGCGTATTACGATCATGAACCGCCTGTTCTGGCCCCAACGCTTCGGCGGGCTGGAGCGCGTGCTCTGGCAGTTCGCCAACAGCCTGGCGGATGCGGGTGTCCACGTCCATGTGATCAGTGAACAACGCGACGACGCACCAGCATCGCAGCAGGCCCGCGAGCGTCTCACCGTTCAGCGCCACCGCCCTGTCGACATGGGCCGACTCTGGCGCGTCGGCGAACTGGTGCAAGCACGCTGGTGGCAGCGCGCGATCCAGCAGGCCCCGCCAAGCGATCTCTACTGGGCCAACGAACCCACCGCCGCGACCGCCGTGATCCGCTGCGGCCTTGCCCACAAACTGCTGTACCGCCCGGTGTTTTGCTACGACGGCTTAACTCATGTCGCCCGCACCATCCCCGAGATGGCACCGCTCGCTCGCACCTACCTGGCCCGCAAACTCGACCGCTATGCCTACAAGCACGCCGCGGTCGTTATCGACGAATCGCACAACCTCTTGCAGCAGCACCACCACTTCTACGGCAGACGCCCCAACACACTCGTCATCCCCAACCCCGCATCTATGCCCGAACCAACCACCTGCCTGCGTGAGCGCTTCGGCCTCACGCCAGAGCACTTCGTGATCGGCTTCGTTGGAAGGCCCGGCGACCCGTGCAAAGATTTGCCCTTCCTGATCGAAGCGTTCAAGTCACAAGCGATGCCCGATCACGCCCGCCTGCTCATCGTCGGCGGCGGCGGACAACTCGACCGCGCTCAGCAGTGGGTCAAAGATGCGGGCCTGGCACCGCACACGATCTGGACCGGCGATCTACAAGACCCCTCCCCCGCTTTCGCAGCGATGAACACACTCGTCCTGCCCTCGCGCTTCGAGACCTTCGGCAACGTCATCGTCGAGGCACACGCCCATGGCCTGCCCGCGCTGGCACGCGCCGCCGACTTCACCTCAACCCCGCCGGTCTACACCGCCAGCAGCGAACTCAT
>JARFRI010000196.1 GCA_029287335.1 Phycisphaera sp.
ACGGCATCCCCGGCATCCGCCGTGTCCGTACTTCCAGTGCAATCGGACTGTCGGTCGCCTACGTCGAGTTCGACTGGGGCACGGACATCTATCGTGCCCGTCAGCTCGTCTCTGAGCGGCTGGACTCGGTGCGCGAAGACCTGCCGCCTGATGCCCACGCAGCGATGACCCCGATCAGTTCGATCACCGGCGAGATCATGCTGCTGGCGGTGTCTTCGCCCGATGGCAAGATGACCGAAATGCAGCTGCGTGACTACGCGGAGTTCGACCTGCGCAAAAGGCTGCTGACCGTCCCCGGCGTCGCCCAGGTCGCGGTCATCGGCGGCGAGTTACCCGAGTACCAGGTCCTCGTCGAGCAGGAGAAGCTTCGGCTCTACGGCCTGACGGTGCAGGATGTCGTTGCCGCGGCGGGCGAATCGCATAGCACGCTTAGTGCCGGCTACCTGCCCAACGTTGACGGGTTAGAGCTGCCCATCCGCCAGAGCGGGCGGGTTCGATCGGCCGACGACATCAAGGGCACGGTGGTCAAATACCACGGTGGGGCACCTGTCACGATCGGACAAGTCGCCGATGTGAGGCTCGGCCCGGCACTTCGTCGCGGTACTGGGTCGGAGGGAGGTAAGTCTGCGGTCATCCTCACGATCCAGAAAGCACCGGGCACGAACACACTCAAGATCACCGAAGACGTCGATCTCTTGCTCGACAACCTCGAACCGTCGCTACCCGAGGGCGTCGCGATCAACCGGCAGGTCTTCCGCCAATCCGACTTCATCAACCTCTCGATCGAGAACGTTGTGATTGCTTTGCGTGATGCGGCGATCATCGTGTCGATCATCCTCATCCTCTTCCTGCTCAATGTACGAACCACTTTGATCACACTCACCGCGCTGCCGCTGTCGGTGGGCACGGCATTGTTGGTCCTCCACTGGATGGGCGAAACGATCAACGTGATGACGCTCGGCGGGCTCGCGATCGCGGTCGGCAGCTTGGTGGACGACGCGATCATCGACGTCGAAAACGTCTTCCGTCGGCTGAAACAGAACGCCGCGAAATCCGAAGGCGACCGCCGACCGAAGAATGAGGTCATCTTCGATGCAAGTAACGAGATCCGCCCAGCGATGGTGTTCGCCACGGTCATCATCGCCTTGGTATTCCTGCCGTTGATGTTCTTAGAGGGATTGGAAGGACGGTTCTTCCGGCCGTTGGGCACGGCGTTTGTCGTGTCGATCTTGGCTTCGCTGGCCGTGGCGTTGACGGTGACGCCAGCGATGTGCCGGTACCTGCTCAAGCAAAAAGAACGTGGCGAAGCGGACAAAGACACCTTTATGGTCCGCTGGCTCAAGAAGGTCTACGAGCCTTGCGTCCGGCTTGCGCTTCGGTTGCGTTGGGCGGTGCTCGGGCTTGCGGCGGTTGGGACCGCGCTATCGCTGTGGATGGGTTCGACCTTCGGCACCTCGTTCCTCCCGGAGTTCAACGAGGGAACGTTTACGGTGTTCCTCATGGCCTCGCCCGGCACGTCGCTCGATGCGAGCGACCGGATGGCGACCTCGGTTGAACGGCAACTCCTGGAGGTCGAAGGCGTGAAGAGCATCACGCGTCGTACCGGTCGGGCCGAGCGCGATGAGCACGCTGAGCCGGTCAGCAACTCCGAGATGGAGGTCACTGTCGCATCCGGCTACGAGAAGGACGAGGTGCGACAGAAGATCTCCGGCGTCATCAAGAAGATCCCAGGCATCACGACCAACATCGGTCAGCCGATCGAGCACCGGCTCAGCCACGTGTTGTCCGGCACGCCCGCAGCAATCGCGATCAACGTCTACGGCGACGACCTCCCGACCCTTCGCCTAGTCGCCAAAGAGATCGAGCAGGCGATCAAACCGCTTCCCGGGGCACGTGACATCACCGCCAACCGCGAGGTCATGATCCAATCGCTGCCCGTGGACTACCAGCCCGAGTTGCTTGCCGCTCACGGCCTGACGCCGCAAGCCGCAGCACAACAAGTCCGCGACGCGATCTATGGCGCGGAAGTCGATGAAGTCAACGAGGGCGTCCGGCGGTACCGAATGGTGGTCCGCCTTATCGATGAAGAGCGTTCCAGCGTGCAGGACCTGAAGCAGATTGTGTTGCGTGGCAAGGGCGGCGCGCTGGTCCGGCTTCAAGATGTCGCGGTGATCGGCCCGGAGATGACCTCCAACCTGATCACCCGTGAAAACGCCCAGCGTAAGGCGATCATCACCTTGAACGTCGCCGACGGCTCGAACCTCGGCCACCTCGTCGAGCAGGTCCGCGAGCGCGTCGACCCAATCGTTCAAGACTACGGCTACGCCGTGAAGTACGGCGGGCAGTTCGAAGCCCAGCAATCCGCCAATCAGACGATCCTGACGTACGGGGCTGGCGTGATCCTGATCATGATCGTCCTCTTACAGCTGGCGATCGGCTCGATCCGTGTCGCGCTGCTGGTGCTCGTCAACCTGCCGCTTGCACTCATCGGTGGCATCCTTGCGATCTTCATCACCGAGTCACCCAATGTCTTTACAAACTTCGCCGCGATGTTTAGTGGTGTCGGCTACACCGCGCCGGTGATCTCTATCGCCAGCCTGGTCGGCTTCATCACGTTGTTCGGCATCGCCGTGCGCAACGGGATCCTGCTGGTCAACCACTACAAGCACCTGATCGAAGAAGAAGGCCACACGATGCAGGAGGCGATCGTGCAGGGCTCGATGGAGCGGCTGATCCCGATCCTGATGACCGCTCTGACCGCGGCGCTCGCACTCGTCCCGATCGTGCTTAAGGGCGACAAGCCCGGCAACGAGATCCTCGCGCCGCTGTCGGTCGTCATCCTTGGCGGGCTGTTGACCTCCACCTTCCTCAACCTCGTCGTCGTGCCCGCCGGGTACGCGGCGATCCACCGACTCAAGACCTCGGCGCGTGCCGAGGCGAACTAAGCAGATTCTCTCTTCCCAAAAGGAATCCACCATGAACAAGACAAGCACCCTCGCTCTCGCCCTCGCAAGCACCCTCTGGATCGTCGGCTGCGGCGAGTCCGGTGATGACGGACACAGCCATGGACCCGGCGAAGGGTCTCATACACATGCCGACGGGACCGTTCACGGCAACGAAACCCAGGACCCTAAACCCGATGCCGCAAATGCTGGCACTCACACCCACGCCGACGGCACGGTCCACAGTAATGAGTCACATGCCCCTGATCCCGCGCATAAAGACACGGGCACTCACACTCATGCAGATGGAACAGTTCACAGTAACGCTGAGCACGCTGGTGATGCAGGCCATGAGGCCTCCGAGCCACTCGCTCCCGCTACGATCGGTGACATGAAGGTGCAACTCGCACAAGGCCACGGATCGATCAAGCCCGGACAGGAAAGCCACCTCGTCGTGAAGCTGCCTTACAACGACAAGGGCGCAACAGTCGTCCGTGCCTGGATCGGCACCGAAGACCGCACGCTGTCGATGGTCGGTAAGGGAGACTACACCGCCGCGTCAAACCGTTTTGACATTCACGCAGCGGCCCCCAGAATCCTCCCCGAAAATACGTTGTGGTGGATCGAGATCGAGAAGCCCGACGGCACCAAGGTCGTCGGTTCGGCCAAGCCAATCACCGAATAAAACAGGCGAAATCAAAGGGCGAGACCGATGTCAGCAGCGCCCGCACAATCCGGCTTAGACCGAAACGTCCGGCTGTACCCGTGGTACGCGATGAGTTTTCACGCGTACTTCTGGATAACGGTCTTCGTGCTCTATTTCCTCCAGCACATGCCGCTGTCGTCTGTTCTTCGGCTTGAGGCGATCTATTACCTCGGGGTGGTCGTGCTCGAAGTACCGTCGGGCTACTTCTCCGACCGTTTCGGCAGGCGTATGACGCTACTGCTCGCCTCGATGTTTCTTCTAGCCGCCTATCTGCTGTTTTCCCAGGGCGGCTCGTTCGAGGTGTTTGCGGTGGCACAGGTCCTGCTCGCTGCCGGACTGGCCTTTAACAGCGGCTCTGACACCTCGATGCACTACGACTCACTCGCCTCGCTTGGCCGCGAATCTGAATACGACCATCGTAAGGCAATTGCGTCACGCAACGTGCTCTTGGCCTGGGGTGTTGGCGGGCTTTTTGGCGGCGCGGTCGCGATGGGGCTTCGCTATACCTACCTACTTTCTGCAATCACTGCGGTCTTGGCAGCAAGACGCGAGCTAGTGACCGAGCGGCTGAATCGCTTATTAGAATAAGCCCGTACTGACTATTGAGGCATGGCGAACTGACCCATCCCACCTCAGAAGGCATCGTAGGCCGAATAGGTTTTCATCTGCCCTGTAGAAACCCTCCACAATCGCGATGGCCATCAGGTT
>JARFRI010000240.1 GCA_029287335.1 Phycisphaera sp.
GTGCTGCGCCGTCGCCGGGTTAGCCCAGCACGAAGAGGCGCGGGCCGTCGTTGTACTCGGCGTTGATCGGTGTGCCGCCGCCGGGCACGTCGAAGGTCCATCTGAGGTTGGCGTTGTCGCCTTCGATGACGGCCTTGGCGGGCAGGGCGGTCTGGAGGCTGGTGCCGTTTTGGGCGTGGCCGCGCCATTGCAGTTCGCCGGTGACGAGGCTTTGACTACGCGGTGTACCGTCTCTGCTGGCCTTACACCCGGGCAAGAGCAGGGCGAGGATCAGCAGGAGTGCGAATGAGGCGTTGCGCGTGATCAGTGGCATGGTGCGGCCCTGTACGAAGGAGAAGGAGACTGCGTTAAAAAGTACCGTACACGTACTTTTTAGTCAAGCCAGTTGACGGTAGAATGATGCGGTACATTACGCACGCTATGACGCCACCGACCCCCCCGATCGACGACCCGCACCGCAGAAGGCTGCCCCCGCTGCTGAGGCGGTGTTGGTACGGCCTGAACCAGGCGTTTCGTAAGCGGCTGGCGACACTTGGGATCACGCCCAACCAGTTCACGGTCCTGCGCTGGCTGGAAGAAGACGACGGCGGGGGCGTGCGTCAGTCAGAGATCTGCGCCCGCATGGCCAGCGACCCCAACACGATCGCGGCCTTGGTTGAGCGGATGCACGCCGACGGGCTGGTCAAGCGCAAGGTCGACCCCACCGACCGCCGCGCCAGGCTGATCTCCACGACGCCCAAGGGCCGACGCATCTACGCCAAGGCCAGACCGCTGGCGGTGGACCTCCAAGCCGAGGTGCTCGAAGCGATCCCCGCCCACGAGCGTGAACGGCTTCTGGAGCAGATCGAGGTCCTGGCTGATGCGTGCCAAGCCGCGCTCGAGTCCGAGCCCGAAGCGTCCAATCCCTGATGGGCAAGCCTTGCAATTTTGTGTCGCCATGGAAATCGCAGCGCGGCCGGTGTATAACTACACGCGGTTAGCCGTCTGTGGGTAGGGGCAAGCTGTTTGTCCCCCGAAGATGGCAGGAGAAAAGGATCACAATGATGAATTGTTTGAAGACTACGACTGGGATGTTCGCCGCTGGCCTCGTTGCTTTTGCCAGCATCAATACCCACGCCCAGGCGATCGTTCTAGACAACCCGAACTTCGAGAGCCCGGATTTTGCAAATCTTGGGTTCCCGCCCGGGGTGACTTCCGAAATCCTGCTCGCTACGCAGAACGCGACGTTCGAGACGCCTTATTGGTTGCAGGATGGTCCTCCCCCTGACCTGGGCACGGGCTTTTCTGCATTTGGCACGTTTAACAATGTCGAGGGCGTGGTGGGTCAAACCGTCTTCCCGCCCATCACCAACACAATCAACGAGCCTGCCGACCCCACCGACCGGGTCGGTTTTATCTCGGTCTTACCAAACAGCGACGTCGCGCTGTATCAAGAAACAGGCCAGGACTTCCAGGCGGGAAAAACTTACACCTTCTCAATCTGGGCCGGCGCGAGCACGACTTTCCCCGCTTCCAGCGCCAATCCGCTTACTGACCCGGCACTGTTGAACATCGCGATCGGGTACCTCGACGGTGGCGGCGCTTTTGTTTCGCTCGGAGGAGGTTTTGACATCTCACAGTTTGTCAATGATGGGATTGACGATCCGAATGAAATTAAAGATCGCTTCGCAACATTGGATGAGTTTGAAGAAACCGGTGAGTTTGATCTGCTCAAGCCGTTCTCGGTCACCCTGGTGGACCCAGTAGCAGGCGACGCATCGCTGCTGACGAAAAAAATCGCGGTGCAGATTTCTGTTGACGCCGTTGATGGCGGGGCAAACTATTTCATCTTCGATGGCGCGAGCCTGACCGCGGTCCCCGAGCCGACCTCGATTGCGTTGCTTGGCCTGGGCGGCTTGCTCGCGATGCGCCGTCGCCGCTGACAGAGTAAGGTGACATGGCTAGACTAAGCCGTGCGAGGAAGTGATGGAGCACGGACGATGACACGACGAGGTTTTACGCTGATTGAGTTGTTGGTGGTGATCACCATCATTGCGCTCTTGGTCGGCATCCTGCTTCCGGTGCTTGCTCAGGCTCGCGATTCAGTGATCGGCGTGACATGCCTAGCCAATCAAAGCCAATTAGTCACCGCTGTACACGCCCACGCCGCTGACAACAAAGACCTCATCCCCTACGGGCCCGAAGAGCGCGATGGCGGACTTTCGTCCGGCGCCGATGATCTCTACATCATCAATGGTATGACCACGAGCCTGATCTCCGACAAGTTCGGGACACCAACCGGGGCCGGTCTGATGATCGACAGCTATCTCTTAGAGATGCCTGAGGCGCTCTTCTGCCCCGGCGTAGATCAGGACGCCTCGATCAAAGACGCCTTGGACAGATTCGGCAACCGAACTTCCATCAGCAGCTACCTCTACAGACACGCCAGCAACGACTTTGATGACCTGATCGAGTTCCAGCGCTTCGGCACCCCGATGAACGTAAGGCCTCGGCTGCACGACATGGGGCTCAACAGGCAAGGCGAAGATGTGCGGGCCTTGTTCGTTGACAATAATTTCATCCTTGAGAGCAGCTCTTTTTTCTACGATGCTTTCCATCGGTCGAACCATGGCGAGCGATATGTCAATATCTCCTACGTCGATGGGCATGCCGAGCAGCGGAACAACGCGTCAGGCGAGTACTCGACGAATGTCATCGGCGTCAACCTGATCACCGCGATCGAGAAGATGTTAGATGTGATGGAATCGGCTGACGTCCCAGAAGAATAAGTTCATCAAATTTTCTCGATCAACACGAGGGCAACATCATGAAACGCGATCAGGTCACAGGCTTTACCCTTCTCTTTGCGCTGCTTCTCTCCACCAGCGCGGTCGCCGCGGACTGGCCCAACTGGCTCGGGCCGGACCGCGATGGCACGACGAGCGATGAGGGCTTTGACCCCGCGTTTGCCAAGGGCGGCGTCGACATCAAGTGGACCGCCGACCTCGGCGTCGGGTTCACCGGGATCACCGTCGCCGACGGCAAGGCCTACACCGCCGGCTGGAAGGACGGCGACACCACCTTCTACGCGCTCGATGCCAACACCGGCAAGCCCATCTGGTCGCACACCTTCGCCACCAAAAAATTCGATAACCTCAACGTCGGCGGACCGTCCGGCACCGCGGCCGTCGCTGGCAACCGCGTCTATCACATGGCACGCGATGGCCAGTTCTTCTGCTACGACACCAACAAAGGCGACGTCCTCTGGCAGAAAAACCTCGCCAAAGACTACGGCGTCAAGGTCCCGACATGGGGCTTCTCAGGCTCGCCACTCATCCTTGATGACACCGTCTACCTCGACATCGGCGTCATCATCGCGCTGAATAAAGACACCGGCAAAGAGCAGTGGAAGACCAAGGACTATGGCCCGGCCTACTCCACCCCCGCGCTGATCTCCTTCAAAGGTAAGGACTACCTCGCTGTGTTCCCCGCGTCCGGGCTCTATGTCCTTGAGCGCGACGGCGGCAAGCAGGTCGCGCACAAGCCTTGGAAAACCAGCTACGGTGTCCACGCCGCAACGCCCGTCGTCATCAACGACAAGTTCATCTTCATGTCCTCGGACTACAACACCGGCTGCGCGCTCGTCGAGTTCACCGGCACGGACCTAAAAACCATCTGGGAAAACAAGAACCTCAAGAACCAGATGGCGACCAGCCTCTTCCACGAAGGCCACCTCTACGGCTTCGACTCGTCCAAGCTCACCTGCATCGATGCCGAGACCGGCAAAGAGATGTGGAGCCAGCGCGGCCTGGGTCGCGGCACGGTGATCCTCGCTGGGAAAACACTTGTCGTCTTGTCCGACACCGGCGAAGTCCTCACCGCGCCCGCATCGCCCAAGGCCTTCCGCCCGGTCACCAAGACCCGCGTCATCGAAGGCGACGACACCATCTGGACCTCGCCGACCCTGGCCAACAACCTGCTCTACATCCGCGGCAGCCGAGGCAAACTCGTCTGCATCGACGTCAGCAAATAACCCAAGCCGCTTGCGGCTTAGCACCTGCGTATAGCCCCTTCTATACCCCCTCTCATCCGGACGCCCACCATGCGCAATCCCGCTGTCATTTGTCTCGCACTGCTCTTCCTATTGGGCTGCGTGTCCACCTCCCAAGCCGAGACCGACTGGCCTCAGTTCCGCGGGGCTGATGGCACCGGTGCCGTCCCCGACGCCAAGCCCGTCACCTCCCTTGATCTCAAGACCGGCAAGAACATCAAATGGGCTGCCGACATGCCCGGCCCGACCGCCGGCACACCCGCCATCGTCGGCGACGTCGTCTTCACCACCGCAGGCACGACCGACACGAACCGCCTCCTCGCCATGGGTCTGGACCGCAAGACCGGCAAAATCCTCTGGCAGCACGACGTCGCCGAGGCACGCAAGTCACGCCAGCGATCTCGCGAAAACAACCACGCCGAGTGCTCGCCCGCCGCGGATGACAAAAACGCCTACTTCCTCTTCGGCTCCGGCGACCTGCTCGCGGTCTCACACGATGGCAAGAAAAAGTGGCACATCAACCTCACCGAACAATACGGCAAGATCGAGATCCTCTGGGGCTACGCCTCCAGCCCGCTGCTCATGGACGGCAAGCTCTACGTCATGGTCCTCCGCCGCCAGCCGTCGTTCCTGCTCTGCATCGACCCCGCCACCGGCGACGTCCTCTGGAAACAAGACCGACCCACCACCGCCCAGGGCGAGTCGCCCGAGTCCTACGCCAGCCCCATCAGTGCAACCATCGATGGCGCTAGCCAAGTCGTCTGCTACGGCGGCGATGCGCTCACCGGACACGATCCCGACACCGGCAAGGAACTCTGGCGCTTCACCCAGGACATCAACCCCACCAACAACAAAATGTTCCGCGTCATCTCCGGCCCAACCCAAGGGCTCAACGGCCTGATCTACTTCACCACCCCGCGCGGAGAAGATTTGTTTGCGGTGCAAGTCAAAGACAACACGCCCAAGCTTAAGTGGATGGCCGAGAAAGTCTATGCCGACGTCCCGTGCCCGGTCTACACCAAGGATGCGCTCTATATCTTAAGCGGCGCGAAAAGGCAGCTTTTCAAGTTCACCCCCGACCCCGGCGAAAAACTCGCCCACACCCGCATCGATACCCCCGGCTACTTCCGCTGCACGCCCACCTACGCCACCGGCCACCTCTACCTCATCGACGGCGACGGCGAACTGTTGATCTACACCGCCGACGACGACTTCAAACAAGTCAGCCAAACCAGCCTCGGCGGCTACCCCACCCGAGCCACCATCGCCGTCGCCGACAACGACC
>JARFRI010000273.1 GCA_029287335.1 Phycisphaera sp.
TCGATCCGCTTGAGCAGGCGAAGGTCGAGCTGCACGATTCGGTGAAGAACGCGGTGAAGGCGTTTGCTCATATTGCCAATGCGGCGGAGCGGGAGGCGATCGACGGGTTGATGTCGGTCACGCCGGAGCGCATGAAGACGCATGAGACGCTCGCCAAGCGGAAGAAGAAACTGGAGAAGGGCGATACCGAAAGTATTGCCAGCGATGTCTTGACGCAGATCCGCGGGGCGCTGAAGAGCTACAACATCGACCTGGGCGGTGGTGGTTCATCTAAGACGTCGAAGTCTGGCAAGAAGAAGTAAGGCTGATGGGCCAGGCCAATGTCCAATGCCGAGGCAGCGCTTCGCTTCACCGCAGAGGACGCAGAGGACGCAGAGGGCGCGGAGCAAGGCAGGTTTTGGCCACGGATTCACACGGATGTAAACGGATGGATGCAGAATAAAACCAGATGGGCTGGCCTTGAATCTGTGTCTATCTGTGTTCATCCGTGGCTGAAAATGACTTGCTGCCTTCGTTGGCGTCTTGGCGGTTCACGTTTGTCTTGTTGCTTACACTAGTGATCTATGCGACTTGTTCTCTTTGGTGACATCCACTTGTATCGTCTCTGGCTTGCGCCTTGGCAGTTGGCGTCCAAGCGCATCCTTGGGCAGACGAACCTGATCCTGAACCGGCGTAAGCGCTTTCGGCATGACCTGCTGCCGGGCATGATCGATCAGGCGATCGGGCTTGAGCCGGACATGTTGTTGTTGAGGGGGGATGTGACGACGACGTCGTTGAGGCGTGAGTTTGCGGATGTGGCCAAGGCGCTTGGTCCGTTGGCGGATTGTGTGCCGACGGTGCTGGTGCCGGGCAATCATGATCGGTATACGTTCAGCGCATCGCGTTCGCGATTGATTGATCGGATGTTGGGTGCGTGGGTGCCGAAGCGGTTTCCGCATACGCGGGAGCTGACGGATCGTTGGCGGCTGTTGGCGTTGGATGCGGCGGTGCCTCGAGTTTATAACGCGCGGGGTCGGCTGGGTCAGGTGCAGTTCGAGGCGGCGAAGACTTATGTCGAGTCGCTGGATGAATCACAGGGGCTGGTGGTGTTGTGTCATTATCCTTGTGCGCTGCCGAGCCATGTGCATGAGCACGAATCGCATGCGCTTCAGGAGCGTGACGCACTTCGGCAGGTCCTTGAAAACTGCAAGGCTCGGGTTGTGTACATCCACGGCCATATCCATCAGCCCTGGCATCATGAGCCGGGCGACGGGAGTGGGGTTCCGTTTACGTGTATCGATGCGGGGTCGCCTTGCATGATCAGCGAAGAGTACCCCGGGGGGCAGGGGTTTTATGAGATTGAGCTGCCCGATGACCCGGGGGATGAGCTGTGGGTCCGGCATCACACTCATCAATAGCCCGCAGCTAACCGCTGCGCGGTGAAGCTTGAGAGAATGCGTCCGCGCAGCTGTTAGCTGCGGGCTAATGGATTCGATCGACCACGGCACCGAGCGGCATTGTTACAATCTTTGTGCAACGCTATCGATCTCAACGAAAAGGGCCCCGCCATGATCCGATCTTGTCTTATCCTGCTGACCGCCTCTTTGCTCGTGCTTGGCTGCAGTCGGCCGTCCTATATCAATGTCCCCAACGACGGCAGCGACGCGGCGATCAATGCCCCGAACTGGGACACGACCAAGAAGATCCAGAAGTCTGCCTTGGCGTATGTGCTGAGCGACTCGAACCTGCCCGGCGATGTGGTCATCCGGTTCCCCGAAGGCACGACCGAGGCGACCGCGTTTGAGATCGCTGATTACCTTAGCGCGTACAACGTGTTCCCCGAGAGTGCGACGCCCAGCGATGAGTACCACGTGGTCGAGGTCCGCAAGATCCAGGCTCGCGGGGCACTGGGCCGAGTCGATGTGATCCGTCCCGGTGCGCTGCGTGAGCGCGAGCTCGTCGAGGTACACATGGAGCTGACGGTGTGGGACGGGTGGGCACCCGAGTACCTGCGTGTCCGTAATATCGATGTGGATCGCATCGACCCATTGCTGTTGGCCCCGCCTGCACCCAAGGCCAAGCCTAAGAATGAGCCGGATTATGAAGAGGTTGCACCTGCCGAGGATGCTCCGGAAGACGTCGAAGATGCGGTTGAAGAACCCGCCGAGTAATTCATAACGACTTGAAGAGATATTAAGAAGATGACCTGGACCCTTAGTGCCTTTGCAGACGAAGCGGCCGACAGCGCTGCCGACCAGATCGCCGCGTTGACGCAGGCGAAGATCAATCATGTGGACCTACGCTCAGTCGATGGGATCAACATCGTCGAGCTGCCGGTGGACCACGCGAAACGAGTCAAGCAGATGCTCGACGACGCGGGCATCCAGGTGGGTATGTACGGCTCGCCGATTGGTAAGACAGACATCGCCGACGACATCGCGATCGAGCTTAAGCGGATGGACCACCTGGGCAAGATGCTCGAGGTGTTCGGCGCGACGAATGTGCGGGCCTTTAGCTTCTACAACAAGGAAGGCCTTTCGCAGGCCGACTGGAAGAGCCAGGCGTTTGAGAAACTCATCAAGCTGCGCGACCGCGCGGCGGAGCTCGGGCTGGTCCTGTACCACGAGAACGAGACCGAGGTCTACGGCGACCATCCGGACCAGATCGTCGAGCTCGCTGAGTTGCGTAACGATCACTTCAAGCTGATCTATGACTTTGCGAATTACCAGCGGACCGGGGCCGAGCCTTGGGCCAACTGGCAGCGCCTTAAGCCGATGACCGATGCGCTGCACTTCAAGGACCAGAAAAAGAGCGGCGACCATGTCCCGATCGGCAAGGGTGACACGATGGCCCACGAGATCATGGCTGACGCGGTGAAGACCGGCTGGTCAGGGCCTTGCACGCTTGAGCCGCACCTGTTCATGTCCGACGCGGTGCTATCGACCAACGTGCATGGCCGAGGCGATACGTCGTTGGAAGGCAAGACCCGCGAAGAGCTGTTCCAGATCGCCGCCGAGAACGCACACCAGCTCATGGCCGCTGCCGGGGCGATGTGATCGGACCCGACTGAATGGTTGGTCGCAGATTGGATTGAACGGGCGTAAACGGGCGATTTTGACATGAAGGGATTCATGATGAAGACACCGACCGGAGCGACGACCATGACCACCTCCCGCTTATTGATCGCCGCGATGCTCGCTGTGCTGCCGACGCTGTCCGCTTGGCCGCAAGCTGATGAGGACGGAGTGAAAACGCCGGGCGAGGTCACGATCGGTGAGGCCGGTTCGGCCCAGGACCCGCTCTCGGGTCGGGATGAAGGCTTGGCGATCGAGCCGGAGCAGGCGACCGATCCATTGCGTGTGCAGCCCAAGCAGGCGGTGCCTGCGATGCGTGTGCAAGTGGATCCGCGTGTGTTGGGTGTCGCGCCGGGTGAGCCGTTGCCGCCGCTGCGTCGTGAGGGCGAGGCGCTGCGTAAGCGTGATGGTCGATTGCTGGCGTCTGGCGAGCGTGGGTACGCGGTGTTCGTCCTTGACGCCGACCCCGAGGCGGGGGATGACAAGCCGTTGGCGATGGTCGTTGCACCGTGCATGACGCTCGAGTCGATGGAGCGGATGCTCGAAGACCGTGGCGACAACCTGCGCTTCACCGTCACGGGTCAGGTGCATACCTACCGCGGCGTTAACTATCTGCTCCCGACCTCGCAGCCCAAGCCTTGGTTGATTGATGCGGGCGCTGAGGAACAACTTGTCATCGAGCCGACCGAAGAAGCGCAAACGCCCGTCGAGCCCGAAGCGCCTAAAGACGAAAAGCCAGCACCCCAAGACGCGACGGATGAAGAGGCGACACCCAGTGCCGACGACGTGCTTCAACAATTACTCGAACAAAAGCGCGAGAGCCCGACGCCCGAGCCCACCGGGGTAGACGATGGTGGTCCGGGTGCAGGCGGCTCGTCTTCTGCTCCCGCCGCGCCTCAGCCCCGCTTAGCCAGTGACCCCTTATTGTTGGGCTTGGATACGGACCAGCCCTTGGCGGAGTTAAAGGACGAGGGGCAATTCATCATCGCCCGCACCGGCCGGTTGATCCGCTCGGCCGATGGGTCACACGCCTTGTTCGTCCTTGATGCCGACGGCCCCGGTGCGCCCGAACCGCCGATGATCCTGCAGGCCTGCAAGCTCCTTGAGACCATGGAAAAGACCGTGCAGCAGCAGGGCGAGGCCGTGCCCTTTGTGATCACGGGCCAGGTCTTCATGTACCGCGGGGCGAACTACCTGCTGCCTTCCATCGTCAAGCGTGAGTTCGACCGGGGGAACTTGGAGTAGAGGAATCGTTAGCCCGCAGCTAACAGCTGCGCGGATGGTTCTCTCACGCTTTGCCGCGCAGCTGTTAGCTGTGGGCTATTTGGCAGACAAATAAACGCTATGCAAAAATTCTCTGTCTCAACCCAGCAGCGCGACCAGATGGTCGAGATCACCGCAGACGTCCAACACATCCTCGATCAAGCCGGCATCGATGA
>JARFRI010000294.1 GCA_029287335.1 Phycisphaera sp.
CGACAAGCAAGATGAAACTCGCTGTGATGGCGACCGAGCAGGAAATCGATTTCACCGGCGACCAATGGGTGATCACCTCAAAGAATGCGGGGCAGCAAACCCAGACCAAAGTCGACCCGCTCGACGTCGACTGGCTGACGCCCGGCGGCGTGAACAAGCACTTTCAAAAGGCGATCGCCAAAGGCGACAAGGACATCACCGTCACGCTGCTCGACCCGTCGTTGGGCGTCACGCCGGTGACGGTCAACATGAAGCGAGGCGAGACGAAGGACATCGAGGTTTTCGGCAAGGTGACCCCCGCGACGCTGTGGAAGACAACGATGACCAACGCACCGGGCATTGAGATCGAGCAGTGGACCGACGAGACGGGCCAACCGGTGAAGCAGAACATCCCGCTGATGCCGGGCATGGAGATCGAGATGCTGCTGGCCGACAAGGCCCTGGCGCTTGCGGAGTTCGATGCCCCGGAGATGCTGGCCGCGTCATTAATCACGCCTGATAAGAAAATCAAGAACCCGCGGAAGCTAAAGCGCGCGGTGTTTGAATTGGTCGCGGAGGGTATGAAGAAGAACATCGGCGAGACGGTGCCTAACGCGGGCTTTCAAACAACGAAGTGGGTGGATGACAACACACTCCGGATCGAAATCGACCTTAATCAGCGCGTATTCTCGGATAAGCCCGGATGGGACGGCGGCCTGCATGAAGTGGCCAAAGAATTCGGCTTGGAGAGAGAAGATTACACAAACCACTCCTCGATGCTCAACTCACAGGATGAGGCAATCAAGGCGCTGATCAAAGATCCTTACAAGAGATGGTTCGGCGGTGACAGCATCACGCCGCTGAGCTATTACAACGCTGCTAGAGATGCCCGAGATGTTGTACGCGAACATATCCAAGCAAAGGACCTGTCGGTGGGTTTTGCAAGCGCCAGCGAAGTCGCCCGTACCAAACAGGGCGACTGCACCGAACACGCGGTGCTCCTCGCCGCGATGCTCAGAAGCATGGGGATTCCATCACGAACCGTGACGGGTCTAGTCTACGCCGACCAATTTGCAGGGCACCAAGGGGTGTTTGGATTCCACATGTGGGTGCAAGCCTGGGTCCAGAACCCGTTTGCTGACAGTGACAAATATCGTTGGCTCGACCTCGACGCCGCCATGCCCGGCGATATCGACGGCTTCGACGCCACGCACATCGCCCTGTCCACCTCCGCGATGAAAGACGGCGAGAACTTCAACGACATGGTCGCCCTGCTCCCGCTGATGCAGGGCATGAAGATCAAGGTCGTTGAGTTGGAATGGGCAGAGTGAAATCACCTAACCCACATCAACTACCGGGCTTAAGTAGGTCCGAAATCTGGATTTGTGTCTAATTCGTTCTTGCCTCACCGGGCTGATTTGCTCGACTGAGCCTCGTTCAAATCACGGAGGCTTTCCAGGGAAAACCATCTCGGACCCGGGACCTTCTACTGCGGCATTGATCCGTCCGTGACGCTTGTCTTGCGTCGCAAAGTTTTAAGGGAATGAAGACATGACACACGCGCCAAAAAACGACCTTGCCAACGCCTGTACACCACTGCGTCGCGGTCAAGTCTTCCGACTTTCAGCCATGCGCCTGCTGGCCGCTGGTGCGTTGTGTGCGGCCATGCCCGCCTCTGCCGCCACCGTCACGAACCTGGGCGAGTTTATCTCCGCACTGAACAACCCCGCTGATGAAGACATCATCGTCACCGGCACCGACATTGACTTACTTGGGGCAACCTACACCCTTGTTGTCAGACAAACGCAATTCTTCGGCGACGGCACCCCGCGAACCATCAGCAACGGCACGATCGTCGTCACGTCCTTCAGCGACGCCGTCTACAACCTGTTTAACCTGTCCGTCGACAGCATCTTTACCGGGGATATCATTCTCAACGATTTTGCACGGTTGGACATCGATGCGCCATCGAACCTCGGGACAGGTGCCACGGTGACGGCCTCGGACGACGCAGATATCCGACTCTTCTCCTTTACCGGAGACACCAACACCTACGACGCAACGTTCTTTGCCAAGATCTCCGGCGTGGCCGACTCCACGTCGTTCTCGATCGTCGGTGATGGTGAAGCCATCCTGACGGCGCTGCCGACCTTCGGTGCCCAGATCGTCCTGGATACCTACCGCGACTACGAGTTCGCGACGGCGCCGGCGACCGATCCGCTCGCCACGCTGGGCGCAAGCTTGTCCGGGAACCATGCCGTCTTCATCAACGTCGGCACCCTCGACCTCGACGGCTTTGACTTTACGATTGATTCGCTCACCGGCGAAGAGGACACTGAGATCACCCTCGGCAGCGGCACCCTCACCACCGGCGACGGGACCAACACCACCTACGCCGGCGTCATAAGCGGCACGGGCAACCTCACCAAAACAGGCACTGGCTCCTTCACACTCACGGGGATCAACACCTACACCGGCACCACCACCGTTAGTGCAGGCACCCTGATCCTTGAGGCCGACCAGACAGGGCCCACCGTGGTCGTCGTGCAGAACGGCGGCATCCTTCAAGTCAATGAAGCCCAGACGGGCGCACCGGTGTACACCATCGAGAACGGCGGCATCGTTAATCTCAATGCGGACCTTGCGGATACCACCGCGTTCACCATCGACGCGGGCGGCCTGCTCGATCTCAAAAACAGATCGCAGACCCTTGCCTCGATCGCGGGCGGCGGCGATATCACCCTCGCCCGTAACGCTGTGGCTTTCAATTCGATCACGCGAACCCCTAACCAGACCACCGTGGCAAACGTGCTTGATGCGGTTGCGCTGACCGGTGAACTCGAAGACGCGGTGGACCGTATCTTGGCTAGCAACGAAGCCAATGCGCTGCTCACGATCGACCAACTCGGCGGCGCCGCTGCAGCAACCGCGAGCACGCAAACCGCGGCGAACGCCGTGACCCAAAGCCATCGCCTGATGGACCAAGTCGTCGGCGTTGGTCCGGGCTCCTCGCGACCCCTTGGCTCGTTTGGTCAAGCTCAGCAGCCCAACGAGTTCGACGATGCCGACCACCTCACCCTTGTCAGCTTCTACCAAGACACGCCTTCTGCTGACGGCACTGAAAGCGCTGGCTTGAAGTTCATGCCATGGGCAACGATGTATGGCGGCTTTGGTGATCAAGGCGACGGTGCCGAAGGCTTGGACTACACACGCTATGGCCTGCTGGCTGGCCTGGACTTAACCGCGGAGGAGTCCGAGGCACGCTATGGCCTGGCGCTGGCGATTGAACAATCCAACTTCGACCTCAACCGAAGCAACGGCGAAATCGATATCGAATCGCTCTACATCTCCGGCTACACCCGCCAGCCCTTGGGCCATGGTTTCCACTTCACACTCACCGGCACATTGGGCTACCACAACCACGACTCGCAGCGCAGCATCCTCATCGGCGTCACACCCACCCGGGCCCAGGCCGACTTCGACAGCTACTCCGTCTCCGTGGCCGGTGAACTGAGCAAGGCCTTTACGTTAGGGAACACCCCGGTCGACCCCGGCGGCCACCCCACGGTGACGACACTCGAACCCTTTGTTCGCTTGGACTACAGCATCTCCGACCAAGACGGCTACAGCGAAACCGGTGCCGGCACAGCGGGGCTGAATGTCAGCTCGACTGATTTCGACAGCAGCCGCGTCGCCGTGGGCGTCCGTGCCGAGCACCAGTACATGATCTTCAACCAGTACGAAGCGGTCCTCCGTGGCAGCGCACTGGCCAACTTCGCACTAGTGAATACCGACAGCGACCTGAGCGTCTCCTTCGTCAACACCGCCAATAGTGGCTTTGAAATCGCTGGCTCGGACCAGGACGACGTCTTCGGCCAGATCGGTGTTGGCCTGTCGGTCGAAATCAACAAACACTGGGATTTCCACTTTGACATCGACCAGCAGTTCTCCGACAGCGCCATGGGAACCGTCATCGCGGGTAGCTTGAGCTACGAGTTCTAAAGACGACCGCTACCATAGTGTTGTGAAGACACCGCCCTCCATCGAGTCGCTCTTGCAACAGGTCCAGGCTGGCATGCTGTCGCCGCAAGACGCCGCCAGTCAGTTGCACGCGATGCAGGCCCAACCATTGGGCTTTGCGACCCTGGACCATCACCGCACTGCGCGATGTGGGTCGAGCGAGGTGATCTATGCGGCGGGGAAGACGGCCGAGCAAGTGGTTGCGATCAGCCATGCCTTGCTCGAGCAGCACAGAAGCGTGCTGATCACACGGACCAACAGCGAGCAGATCAGCGCACTGGAATTGGCCTACACCACCTCGTCCACACTGATCGAAGTGGGTCAACTCAGCGGCACGGTGCTACTGGGCCAGGCACCGGCCGCCCACAAAGACGCGGTCCCGATCCCGGTCGTCACCGCCGGCACCAGCGACCTGCCCGTTGCCGAAGAGTGCATGATGACGTGCAAAGCGATGGGCCAGCCCGTCGAGCCGATCAATGACGTCGGCGTCGCGGGCCTGCACCGCATCATCGGCAAGGCCGAGGCGATCCGCACGGGCAATGTCGTCATCGTCATTGCGGGCATGGAAGGCGCACTGCCCAGCGTTGTCGGCGGGCTGGTCGATAAGCCCGTCATCGCCGTGCCGACATCCGTGGGCTACGGCGCATCCTTCGGCGGGATCGCCGCGCTGCTGGGCATGCTCAACTCCTGTGCGTCGGGCGTGACCGTCGTCAACATCGATAATGGCTTCGGAGCGGGCCTGGCCGCATCTCGCATTAACCAACTCACCCAGCGATGAAACATATCACCGACATCCCGTCTCCGCCCCCGCGTTCCGAGCACGCGCACAAGGGCACGTTCGGCACCGTGATCGTCATCGGCGGTTGCGACACGATGCTCGGCGCGCCAGCGCTGTGCGCTCGCGCCGCTTTGCGCAGCGGCGTCGGCCTCGTCAAAATCGCCTGCCCGCCAAGCATCCTGCCACACGTGCTGACGATCGAGCCCAGCGCGACGGGCATTGAACTGGGTAAAGAGCCCGCAGACGCACTGGCACAACTGGATCAAGCCGACCCGCAGCATAAGGCGGTGCTCGCCGTGGGCCCGGGCCTGGGTCAGAGCGATGTGCGCAGCGAGTTGATCGAAGCGCTACTGGCCGGCCGTCGACCGGTCGTGCTCGACGCCGACGGGCTGAACCTGCTCGCCAAGCGGATCAAGCAACAAGGCGAAGACCTACACCTCACCGCCCCGCTCGTGCTCACGCCCCACCCCGGCGAGTACCAACGGCTGGCCGACGCGCTGGACCTGGACGCCGACCCGATCGCCGCCGATGAGCGCATCCACGCCGCGTCAGTCCTTGCTCAACGGCTCGACGCTGTCGTCCTCCTCAAGGGCCAGCACAGCATCATCACCGACGGCCAGCAGTACGCCATTAACCAAACCGGCAACCCCGTCCTCGCCACCGCCGGCTCGGGCGACGTCCTCACCGGGCTGATCGCCTCACTGCTCGCACAAGGCATGGCCCCCTTCATTGCAACCCAACTCGCCGCACACCTGCACGGCAAGGCCGCCGACCAATGGGCCAACCAACACGGCACCCGCGGCCTCCGCGCCATCGAGTTGGC